>NZ_JBHYJI010000019.1:0-142921 GCF_042740435.1 Streptomyces sp. NPDC059002
TGCCGCCGACCTCGACGACGACCGTCTCACGGCCCGGCTCCTCCTCGCTCTCCGCATCCGCGGCGGGCGCGGCGAAGGCCGGGATCTCGTTGACGAACTCCGTCTCGATCCACCGCGTGAAGATCGTGAACGGCTCACCGGAACCGGCCAGTTCGGGCGCGAACGCCGGATCCCTGACCACGGCACGGTGGAAGGGAAGCGCGGTGGCCATGCCCTCCACGGTGAACTCCTCCAGGGCACGCGCGGCCCGCTGCAGCGCCTGCTCGCGGGTCGCACCGGTCACGATCAGCTTGGCCAGCAGCGAGTCCCAGGCCGGACCGATCACACTGCCGGACTCCACGCCCGCGTCCAGCCGGACACCGGGGCCCGAGGGAGGCGCGAAGGCGGTCACGGTGCCCGGCGCGGGCAGAAAACCCCGGCCCGGGTCCTCGCCGTTGATACGGAACTCAAAGGAGTGGCCGCGCAGTTCCGGATCGCCATAGCCGATCTCCTCGCCGTCGGCGATGCGGAACATCTCGCGCACCAGGTCGATGCCCGCGACCTCCTCGGTGACCGGGTGCTCCACCTGGAGACGGGTGTTGACCTCCAGGAAGGAGATCGTGCCGTCCACACCGACGAGGAACTCCACGGTGCCCGCGCCGACATAGCCGGCCTCCTTGAGGATCGCCTTGGACGCGGCATACAGCTCCGCGTTCTGCTCCGGCGTCAGGAACGGCGCGGGGGCCTCCTCGACGAGCTTTTGGTGGCGGCGCTGCAGCGAGCAGTCCCGGGTCGAGACGACGACCACATTGCCGTGCCGGTCCGCCAGGCACTGGGTCTCCACGTGCCGCGGCTTGTCCAGGTAGCGCTCCACGAAGCACTCCCCGCGGCCGAAGGCCGCCACGGCCTCGCGCACCGCCGACTCGTACAGCTCGGGGACCTCTTCGAGTGTGCGGGCCACCTTCAGCCCCCGCCCGCCGCCCCCGAAGGCGGCCTTGATGGCGATCGGCAGCCCGTGCTCCCGGGCGAACGCCACCACCTCGTCGGCGCCCGCCACCGGGTCGGGGGTGCCCGCGACCAGCGGGGCACCGGCGCGCTGCGCGATATGCCGCGCGGCGACCTTGTCACCCAGGTCACGGATGGCCTGCGGCGGCGGACCGATCCAGACCAGACCCGCATCGATGACGGCCTGCGCGAAGTCGGCGTTCTCCGAAAGGAAGCCGTAACCGGGGTGGACCGCGTCCGCCCCCGCGTCCTTGGCCGCGGCCAGCACCTTGGAAATATCCAGGTAACTGGAGGCCGGAGTGTCACCACCCAGCGCGAACGCCTCATCAGCCGCCCGTACATGCAGAGCATCCCGATCCGGGTCCGCGTAGACGGCCACACTCGCGATCCCAGCATCCCGGCATGCCCGAGCAACGCGGACAGCGATTTCGCCACGGTTGGCGATGAGCACCTTGCGCACGATGGCTCCCTCCTTGAAACAAGCCGAGTTTAGGGACTGCCGACACGGGCTTACGACCCGTCCCCAATGGTGAGCTTGCCCACACGGAGTGTGACTCGAGGCCCGCTCGATCCGCGAAATCCCTTGTCGTACCACGGTACGCAGGGTTCCTCCCCGGCAGCGTAGCCCTCGGGTGTGGTCAAGGTCTCTGTGAGTCAGCGCTGCGGCGGGGCGGCTTTCTTTGTGGAGTCCCTACGAATGGCCCAACGATTCTTTGCCTTCGGCACAGCCCTTGTCCCGGGGTTTACCCGTTAGTAGCGTTCGCGATGGCTCGAACGTACTAGGGGTAACAGCAGCGGAAAGTGGGTGGGGCGCCGTGGCGCGCAGACCGGTGGCCTGGGTGGGCGCGATCGTTCTCTTCGCGGAGGCGGTCGGCATCGCGCTCCTCAACTGGTTCCTGGGACTCGTCGTCGACAAGCAGGACATGTCCCTGGCCGGCCTCGACCCGCGCGCGATGACCGTCTCGACCTGGATCGCGGGCCTCCTCTTCGGCGGCTATCTCGCGCTCTGCGGCATCGTCCTGGCCCGCACGGCCGCCCGCGACCGTGCCCCCGGCGGCTTCGGCCGACTGCTCCTGATCAGCTGCGCCGTCGTGCACGCCCTGCTCGGGGCGTTCTCCGTCGGCCTGGTGGGCTGGCCCGCGTTCCTCTTCATGATGGCCGTGCTCGGCCTGATCGTCCTGACGCTCGTGGCGTACGACAAGAAGGCGCAGCAGGACGACGGCGCGGCCGCGGCGCACCGCGAGGACACGTCGGAGAGCAACGGGACGCCGGAGAACGGCGCCCCGCAGCCCGCCTGAGTCCTACTGGCCTGGCGTGGCCCACAACTCCGTGATGCCCACGCCCAGTTGCGCGAGCAGACGGCGAAGGAGCGGCAGCGAGAGGCCGATGACGTTGCCGTGGTCGCCCTCGATGCCCTCGATGAACGGCGCCGAGCGGCCGTCCAGCGTGAACGCCCCTGCCACGTGCAGCGGTTCGCCGCTCGCGACGTACGCGGCGATCTCCTCGTCCGACGGCTCGCCGAACCGGACCACGGTCGACGCGGTGCCCGACGCGTACCGCCCCGTGGCGGTGTCGTAGACGCAGTGGCCCGTCTGCAGGACGCCCGCGCGGCCGCGCATGGACTTCCAGCGGGCGGTCGCCTCCTCGGCGTCCGCGGGCTTGCCGAGCGCCTGCCCGTCCAGTTCGAGGACCGAGTCGCAGCCGATCACCAGGGCGCCCTTGGCGTCGGGGCGCGCGGCGACCACGGACGCCTTGGCCTCGGCCAGGGCGAGGGCGAGCTCGGCGGGGGTCGGTGCGGAGACCGCGTCCTCGTCGACCCCGCTGACGATCACCTCGGGGGCGAGGCCCGCCTGCCGGAGCAGGCCGAGGCGCGCGGGGGACTTGGAGGCGAGCACGAGACGGCGGCGCTGATCACTCATGCGGCCAGCGTAGGCGCTCCGCCGGAGGCCCCGCTCGGCGCTCAGTGCATGCCGAGGCCGAGCACGAACATCGCCACCACCATGGCCAGGGCGAGGACGAGTCCCGCGCGGCGCATCTTGGCCTGCATGTCCCGCATGTCCTTCGGAGGATCGTTCTCCGGATCCGACCACAGCATGGGACCGATACTGCGGTCGGCCCGGTCGGGGCGCCTGAGTACGCGTACTCAAGTTCCCCGGCCGGGCCTGCCCGGGGCAGGCGCTAACCGGGCCAATAGGTACGGCCCCATGCCGTGGGCCCCGGCGCGGGCAGCCGGTGGCGGCCCACCCGCGCGGGGTCGGCCCACGCGTCGGGCGGCGCGGGCGCGCCGGACGGCTGGTTCGCCACCGCCGCGGCGCGCGCCTGGACCACCGCCAGGGCGGCGGCAAGCTCCTCCGGGGTCGGGTTGCCCCGTACGACCTTGATCATGACCGCTCCCTGGGGGACTAGAGGGGGATGTTGCCGTGCTTCTTCGGAGGGAGGGATTCCCGCTTCGTCCGCAGCTGACGCAGGCCGCGGACGAGGTGGGCGCGGGTCTCCGACGGCATGATCACCGCGTCGATGTAGCCGCGCTCCGCCGCCGTGTACGGGTTGAGCAGCGTGTCCTCGTACTCCTGGATCAGCTGCGCCCGCGTCGCCGCCGCCTCGTCCGCATCCTTGGCCGCCTCGATCGTGCGCCGGTGCAGGATGTTCACCGCGCCCTGCGCGCCCATCACCGCGATCTGCGCGGTCGGCCAGGCGAGGTTCAGGTCGGCGCCCAGGTGCTTGGAGCCCATCACGTCGTACGCGCCGCCGAACGCCTTGCGCGTGATGATCGTGATCAGCGGGACCGTCGCCTCCGCGTACGCGTAGATCAGCTTCGCGCCGCGCCGGATGATGCCCGTGTGCTCCTGCTCGACGCCCGGCAGGAAGCCCGGCACGTCCACGAAGGTGATGACCGGGACGTTGAACGCGTCGCAGGTGCGGACGAAGCGGGCGCCCTTCTCGGAGGCGTCGATGTTCAGGCAACCGGCGAACTGGGTCGGCTGGTTGGCGACGATGCCCACCGGACGGCCCTCGATCCGGCCGAAGCCGGTGACGATGTTCGGCGCGAACAGCGGCTGCGTCTCGAAGAACTCCGCGTCGTCCAGGACGTGTTCGATCACCGTGTGCATGTCGTACGGCTGGTTCGCGCTGTCCGGGATGAGGGTGTCGAGGTCGCGGTCCTCGTCCGTCGGCTCCAGGTCCGCCTCCTCGGGGAAGGCGGGCGGCTCGCTGAGGTTGTTCGAAGGCAGGTACGACAGAAGGGACTTGACGTACTCGATCGCGTCCTTCTCGTCGCCCGCCATGTGATGCGCCACGCCCGAGGTGGAGTTGTGGGTGCGTGCGCCGCCCAGCTCCTCGAAGCCGACGTCCTCGCCGGTGACCGTCTTGATGACGTCGGGTCCTGTGATGAACATGTGCGAGGTCTGGTCGACCATGACCGTGAAGTCGGTGATCGCGGGGGAGTAGACGGCGCCGCCCGCGCACGGGCCGACGACGAGGGAGATCTGGGGGATCACGCCGGAGGCGTGTGTGTTGCGGCGGAAGATCTCGCCGTACATCCCCAGGGCCATGACGCCCTCCTGGATGCGGGCGCCGCCGGAGTCGTTGATGCCGATGACCGGGCAGCCGGTCTTCAGCGCGAAGTCCATGACCTTGACGATCTTCTGTCCGAAGACCTCGCCGAGCGCGCCGCCGAACACCGTGAAGTCCTGCGAGAACACGGCCACGGGGCGGCTGTCCACGGTGCCGTATCCGGTCACCACGCCGTCGCCGTACGGCCTGTTCTGCTCCAGGCCGAAGTTGGTCGAGCGGTGCTGTGCGAACTCGTCGAACTCGACGAACGAGCCCTCGTCGAGGAGGAGTTCGATCCGCTCGCGCGCCGTCAGCTTCCCCTTGGCGTGCTGCTTCTCGACCGCGCGCGCCGAACCCGCGTGTTTGGCCTCCTCGATGCGGCGCTGCAGATCGGCGAGCTTGCCTGCGGTCGTGTGGATGTCGATCTCGGACATAGGGATGCGGCTCCCTGCCTGCTCATCGGGGCTTCTGGCGGCTTGCGGTGCGGCTGGCTACTGACCCGTAGCGTATCGGCGCGGATACGGTTCGGCAGTGCGGCGTTTACCACACCTAGGGTGGCTTGCATGACGTCGTCAGATGCTGAAGACAACCGCTGGTCCGACCTGGGCAGGCCGCCGCTCAACGCCGCTTCCCTGCGGCGCGCTCTCGTCCGTGAGGGCGGTCTCTGGACCTCCCTGGACGTGGTGACCACCACCGGCTCCACCAACAGTGACCTCGCAGGGCGGGCCGGTGAGCTTCCCGAAGGGGCCGTCCTCGTCGCCGAGGAACAGAGCGCGGGGCGGGGGCGGCTCGACCGGCAGTGGTCCGCTCCCGCCCGGTCCGGGCTCTTCTTCTCCGTGCTCCTCAAGCCCGTCGACGTGCCCGTCGAGCGGTGGGGGTGGCTGCCGTTGCTCACCGGTGTCGCCGTCGCCACGGGGCTCTCGCGGGCGGCCGGGGTGGACACCGCACTCAAGTGGCCCAATGACCTCCTGGTGACGGTGGGAGGTGCCGAGCGCAAGGCCGGGGGGATCCTCGCGGAGCGGGCGGGGCCGGTCGACGGGGGCGGGGTCGTGGTGGGCGTCGGGCTCAATGTGACGCTGCGCGAGGACGAGCTGCCCGTGCCGACGGCGGGGTCGCTGGCGCTGGCCGGGGCGGTGACCACGGACCGGGATCCGCTGTTGCGGGCCGTGCTGCGGGCGCTCGAGCAGTGGTACGGGGACTGGCGTGCGGTGGGCGGGGATCCGGGGGAGTCCGGGCTGCAGGAGACGTATGCCGCGGGGTGCGCGACGTTGGGGCGGACTGTGCGGGCTGAGTTGCCCGGGGATCGGTCGCTTACGGGGGAGGCGGTGGCGGTCGATGGGGATGGGCGGCTGGTGCTCGCCACGGGGGAGGGGGTGCAGGAGCCTGTGGGGGCGGGGGACATTGTGCATTTGCGGGTTGCGGGGTAGGTGCGGGTGCGCGGGGCGGTGCGGGTGCGCGGGGGTTCGCTCCGTTCGTCGTGGGGCGGGGCCGCGGCGGTATGTCCGTCCTCGCTATCCCGGTGGGCCGCCACCGGGATGTACCTCGGCACGTGGCCTCACGTGCTCCGGGCGGACATACCGCCGCGTCCCCTCCGGTCTCTGTCGCGGCTGCGGGCCGGTGGGCCGTGCCGGTTCCGCTGCGGGTGCTCCGCTGGCCCCGGTTTCACCGGTCCGGGGCTTGGTCAAGAGGGACGTCACGGGAGTCGGGAGTGAGCTGCGGCACACCTGCCGTAAAGTTGGCGCCGGTCGATACCTGACCGCGGCAGATCGGAAGGGCAGCAGGCGTGACCGTCGACGACACGGGCTCCGGTGAGGCGGGCGGCGCGGTACCGGAAGTGCCCGAGGTGGGCGAGAACTCGGAGGATCCGGAGAAGGATCCGCTTGCTCTGCGGCTTGAGCAGTTGATCCTGGGGGCCGATCGCCGGTACACCCCGTTTCAGGCCGCGCGCAGCGCCGGTGTCTCCATGGAGCTGGCGTCCCGGTTCTGGCGGGCCATGGGGTTCCCGGACATCGGGCAGGCCAAGGCGCTGACCGAGGCCGACGTGCTGGCGCTGCGGCGGCTCGCCGGGCTCGTCGAGGCGGGGCTGCTGAGCGAGGCGATGGCCGTGCAGGTGGCCCGGTCCACGGGACAGACCACCGCGCGTCTCGCCGAGTGGCAGATCGACTCCTTTCTGGAGGGGCTCACGGAGCCTCCCGAGCCCGGCATGACCCGTACGGAAGTGACCTATCCGCTCGTCGAGCTGCTGCTGCCCGAGCTGGAGGAGTTCCTCGTGTACGTGTGGCGGCGGCAGCTCGCGGCCGCCACCGGGCGCGTCGTGCAGGCCGCGGACGACGAGGAGATGGTCGACCGGCGGCTCGCGGTGGGCTTCGCCGATCTCGTCGGCTTCACGCGGCTGACCCGGCGTATGGAGGAGGAGGAGCTCGGGGAGCTCGTCGAGGCCTTCGAGACCACTGCCGCCGATCTCGTGGCCGCGCATGGGGGGCGGCTCATCAAGACGCTCGGTGACGAGGTCCTGTACGCCGCCGATGACGCAGGGACCGCCGCCGAGATCGCGCTGCGGCTGATCGAGACCATGGCCAATGACGAGACCATGCCGGAGCTGCGGGTCGGCATCGCCTTCGGGACCGTGACGACGCGCATGGGCGATGTCTTCGGTACGACCGTGAACCTCGCCAGTCGTCTCACCTCGATAGCTCCCCGGGACGCCGTCCTCGTGGACGGGGCCTTCGCCGAGGAGCTGACGCGGACCGGGGACGCGCCGGCCTCCGAGGCGGACGCGGCGGCGCTGGCCGAGCGTGCGGAGAAGGAGGGCGAGGAGCCGCCCTCGTACCGCTTCGCGCTGCAGCCGATGTGGCAGCGGCCGGTGCGGGGGCTCGGTGTCGTCGAGCCCTGGCTCCTTGCGCGCAGGGGCTGACCGTCGTACGACTGCTCTTCCGTGGGATGGGACCGCCTGACATGATCCCTCGGTAACGGTCGTTAACCGGGTGGAGGAGACGTCATGGGTGACGAGCAGCGGTTCGGGGAGTACGTGGCGGTCAGGCGGCACGGGTACGTCGTCGAGCTGGCCCTCGACCGGCCCAAGGCCATGAACGCCGTCTCGTCGGAGATGGGGCGCTCCATCGCCGCCGCCTGCGCCGCGCTCGCGGACGACCGCGACGCCCGCGTCGTCGTCGTGACGTCCACCCATGAGCGGGCCTTCTGCGTCGGCGCCGACCTCAAGGAGCGGAACTCCTTCAGCGACGCCGAGTTGCGTCGGCAGCGGCCCACCTCGCGCGGCGCCTATGGCGGTGTCCTCGAACTGCCCATGCCGACGATCGCCGCCGTGCACGGCTTCGCGCTCGGCGGCGGGTTCGAGCTCGCCCTCTCCTGCGACGTGATCGTCGCCGACGCGACCGCGGTGGTCGGACTTCCCGAGGTGTCGGTCGGCGTCATCCCGGGCGGCGGCGGCACCCAGCTGCTGCCGCGTCGCGTGGGTGCCGCCCGCGCCGCCGAGCTGATCTTCTCCGCGCGGCGCGTGGAGGCCGTCGAGGCGCGGGAGTTGGGGCTCGTGGACCTGCTCGTCGAGGCGGGCGAGGACCGTACGGAGGCGCTCGCGCTCGGTGCCCGCATGGCCGCCAACTCGCCCGTCGGGCTGCGCGCCGCCAAGCGTGCCCTGCGGCTCGGGCAGGGGCTCGACCTGCGTGCGGGGCTTGAGGTCGAGGACGCGGCGTGGCGCGATGTGGCGTTCTCCGGCGACCGTGCCGAGGGTGTCGCCGCGTTCAACGAGAAGCGGAAGCCGGAGTGGCCCGGCGAGTAGCCCGAAGTTCCAAAATGTCGTAAACCTCCTAACCTGGGGTAATGGGTGAGGATGTCCGGCTGCGGGCCGTGGTGGAGCTGGCGCAGGGGATGGCCGCGGCGCATGCTCCGCGTGAGTCCTGGCGGGCGGCAGCCCTCGGCGCCTGCCGCGCGCTGAACGGGAGTTTCGCGGCGCTCTCCGTGTGGGAGCGCGACCTCGGACGGCTGCGGGTGCTCGTGAACGCGGGCGAACGGGCCGAGGGCGAGGAGGAGTTCCCGGAACGGGAGGCGTATCCCGTCAACCAGTTCCCGGAGATCACCGAGTTCCTGCACGAACGCTGGGCCGGTGGCGGCGAGCCGCACGCCTGGGTCGAGACTGCGCAGGGGCCCGAGGGCGGCCGGTCCGCGGGCTACTGCCACGAGCGCGTCACCGCGCTGCGCCGCCGCGGCCGCGGCTGCTGCGTCGTCGCGCCGATCGTGCTGCACGGGCGTGCGTGGGGCGAGCTGTATGTGGCACGGCCGGTGGGGGTCCCGGTCTTCGACCGGGCGGACGCCGACTTCGCGACGGTCCTCGCGGCGGTGGTCGCCGCCGGGATCGCGCAGACCGAGCGCCTGGAGGAGGCGCGGCGGCTCGCCTTCACCGACGCGCTGACCGGGCTCGCCAATCGGCGCGCGGTCGATCTGCGGCTCGACGAGGCGGTGGAGCGGCACCGTGCGGACGGTGCGGTGGTGAGCCTCGTCGTCTGCGACGTGAACGGGCTCAAGCGGGTCAACGACACCCGGGGGCACGCGGTCGGCGACCGCCTCCTGGAGCGCTTCGGGTCCGTCCTCTCGCTCTGTGGCGCGATGCTGCCGGGGGCGCTTGCCGCGCGGCTCGGCGGTGACGAGTTCTGTCTGCTGTCCGTGGGGCCGAGCGCGGACGATGTGGTGCGGGTCGCCGATGAACTCTGCGTGCGGGCTGCGGAGTTGGAGCTCGGGGACGGGGTTGCCTGCGGGGTCGCCTCGACCGGGGATCCGATCGGGGCGGTGCGTTCGGCTCGTCGTCTCTTTCGGCTTGCGGACGCGGCGCAGTATCGGGCGAAGGCTGCGCGGGCGGTGAAGCCGGTGGTTGCCGGGCGGGGAGGGGTGGAGGATCCGGTGGTGCGGTTGGCGGACTCGGCCTCCGGGGTGGGGGAGGGGGAGGCGGGGGAGCGGCGGAGGTTTCGGGGGCGGGAGCCGCGGGGGGTGGAGCGGTAGGGGTGACCTCTCGCCTTTGCTTCGGCTGTGGGGCGGGGCCGCGGGGGTATGTGCGTACTCGCTATCCCGGGGCTTGTGCCTCGGTCAGTGTTTGCCGTCAGGGTGGGGCGCCGTGCTCCGTGCGCACATACCCCCGCGTCCCCTCGCGAGCGTTTGCGGGTGCGGGGCTGTGGGGGTTTCTCCGACTCTCTCGGGTGCGCTGTGTGGTGCTGACCTCGCGGTAAGTGGTCCGGCGTGGATCCACCCGTGACACATGGCGATTCAGTCCGTACGCTGCTGAATATGGATATGCACAGCGTGGGCAGTGTGGCCCTTGGGACGTCCGGGACGACCGCTGGGGACGTCATCGCCGTCGCGCGTGGGAACGCGCGGATCGAACTGACTGCCGAGGCGCTGACCGCCCTTGCCGCGTCGCGCGAGATCGTCGATGCCCTCGCGGCCAAGCCCGACCCGGTGTACGGCGTCTCGACCGGGTTCGGCGCCCTCGCCAGTCGGCACATCGGGCCCGATCTCCGCGCCCAGCTGCAGCGCAACATCGTCCGTTCGCACGCGGCGGGGATGGGCCCGCGCGTGGAGCGTGAGGTGGTCCGTGCGCTGATGTTCCTGCGGCTGAAGACGGTCTGCTCGGGGCACACGGGTGTGCGTCCCGAGGTTGCGCAGACGATGGCGGATGTTCTGAACGCCGGGATCACGCCGGTCGTCCACGAGTACGGCTCGCTCGGCTGTTCCGGCGACCTCGCGCCGCTCAGCCACTGCGCGCTGACGCTGATGGGTGAGGGCGAAGCGGAGGGGCCCGACGGTGAGTTGAAGCCCGCGGGCGAGCTGCTCGCCGCGCATGGCATCGCCCCGGTCGAGCTGCGGGAGAAGGAGGGGCTCGCCCTTCTCAACGGCACGGACGGCATGCTCGGCATGCTGGTCATGGCCCTCGCCGATCTCGACACCCTCTACAAGTCCGCCGACATCACGGCCGCCCTGACGCTGGAGGCGCTGCTCGGTACGGACAAGGTGCTCGCGCCCGAGCTGCACGCCATCCGCCCGCACCCGGGCCAGGCGGCCGCCGCGGCCAACATGCTGGCCGTTCTTGCCGGTTCGGGGCTCACGGGGCATCACCAGGACGACGCGCCGCGTGTCCAGGACGCGTACTCGGTGCGCTGCGCCCCGCAGGTCGCGGGCGCGGGGCGGGACACGATGGCGCATGCGCGGATCGTCGCCGAGCGTGAGCTGGCCGCCGCCGTCGACAATCCGGTCGTGCTGCCGGACGGGCGGGTGGAGTCCAACGGCAACTTCCACGGCGCCCCGGTCGCGTACGTCCTGGACTTCCTCGCGATCGCCGCGGCGGATCTCGGCTCCATCGCCGAGCGCCGCACCGACCGGCTCCTCGACAAGAACCGGTCGCACGGTCTGCCGCCGTTCCTCGCGGACGACGCCGGTGTCGACTCGGGGCTGATGATCGCCCAGTACACGCAGGCCGCTCTGGTGAGTGAGATGAAGCGGCTCGCGGTGCCGGCGTCGGCCGACTCGATCCCGTCCTCCGCGATGCAGGAGGATCACGTCTCCATGGGCTGGTCGGCCGCCCGCAAGCTCCGTACGGCCGTGGACAACCTCACCCGCATCGTCGCGATCGAGCTCTACGCCGCCACGCGCGCCGTCGAACTCCGCGCGGGTCTCACCCCGGCGCCCGCGACGCAGGCGGTCGTGGAAGCGATCCGCAAGGCGGGCGTCGAGGGGCCCGGGCCCGACCGGTTCCTCGCCCCCGACCTGGCGGCGGCGGACGCGTTCGTGCGAACGGGTGCGCTGGTGGCGGCGGTTGAGCCCGTCACGGGGCCGTTGGCCTAGCGGATCCGTCCGGTTGTGCGGGGGCGTTGTCGTTGCTGACGGCGCCCCCTTCCGGAGCATCCAGATACTCCTCCGAGATCTCCTTCGGTCCGAACGGCCATACCTTCTCGCATCGCGCCCACACCAGGAACGCCACGCATCCGAGCGCCAGCCAGACGAGCGACCATTCGATGGGGTGCCGCCCCGGTGAGTTCTTGTCCGCGTATCCGTAGATGACGAGCCAGCCGACCAGCGCGACCAGGCTCGGCACGGGGTAGAGCCACATGCGGTAGGGCCGCCGAAGCCCTGGCTGCCGTCTGCGCAGCACCGTCACGGCGGCGATCTGGGCGAGCGCCTGGACCAGGACCATCACGGTGGTGAGGAGCTGGATGAGCGTGGCGAGGTCGGTGTGGCGGCCGACCATGAAGCCGATGGCGCAGACCACGCCCATGGTCGCGAGGCCGAGCGTCGGGAAGCGGTGCCGGTGGTGCAGCCTGGCGTAGGGACGGAAGAAGACGCGGTCGCGTGCGGCGTCGTACGGCACGCGTGAACCGCCGAGCAGCCCCGCGAAGACCGAGGCGAACGCGGTGACGAGGATGAGGACGGTGACGACGTCGGCCGCGCCCTTGCCCCAGGTCTCCTCAAGTACCGCCGAGGCGACGGAGGTTGAGGCGATGTCGGCCGGGTCGGTCATCCGGTGCCAGTCGATGACGCCGAGCGTGCCGATCTGCAGCAGCAGGTAGATCACCATGATGCCGAGGATCGAGAAGATGATGGCGCGGGGCAGGGTGCGGCCCGGATTCTTGATCTCGGCGCCCATGTACGCGGCGGTGTTGTAGCCGAGATAGTCGTAGATGCCGATGGTCAGGCCCCCGGCGAAGCCGATCCAGAAGTGATTGCTGGTCAGCTCGAAGGCGTTCGCGGGGTACGTGAAGGCCATGTCCGCGTCGAAGTGCGTGGCCGACGCGAGGATCACGGCGCCGACCGAGACGAGCATGACGACCCACATCACCGCGGTGATCCGGGCGATGTGCTCGATGCCGCGCCACAGGAGCGCGATCACGAGCGCGATGATCCCGAGCCCGACGAGGTCGCCGGTCGTCTGCCCCATGCCGGGCGCGAGATAGCCGAGGTACTGGACGAGGCCGACGATCCCGGTCGACATGCCGACCGGGATGAACAGCATCGCCGTCCATACGAACAGGAACGGCATCAGGCGTCCCGTGCGGTACTGGAAGGCCTGGCGCAGATAGACGTAACTCCCGCCGGATCCCGGCATCGCGGCGCCGAGTTCGGCCCATATGAGCCCGTCGGCGAGCGCGAGCAGCGCGCCCGCGACGAACCCGGTGACGGCCTGCGGCCCGCCGAACGCGGCGACCATCAGCGGGATCGTGACGAAGGGGCCGATGCCGCACATCTGGCTCATGTTGATGGCGGTGGCCTGGAAGGGGCCGACGCGGCGGACGAAGCCCCTTCCGCCTCTGCCGTTGCCGGTGGTGTCGTCGAGGGCGGGCGGCGGGGCTCCTGACACGGATCCTCCAGGCCGCGGGAGAGGGAGGGCAGGGCCGGGGCGGACCTGTCGGGCGCGACCGGGCGACATGGTTGAGGGGGCTGACCATCTACGTCAAGAGGGCTGACCATCTACGTCAAGAGGTCGGGCGCCCCGCCGCCGCCGCGATGCCCTCCACCAGGACGTCGAGAGTGAACTCGAAGACGCTGTCCGGGAGTTCGGGGTGCGGGTGCTCGGCGGCGCGGCGCAGGTGGGGGAGGTCCTCGATGCCTTCGCGCAGCCAGGGCGGGGGCGACTGCCGCAGCTCCGCGGGGTCGAGGTGCGGGGGCGGCCGGTCGTGCGGGCGGTCCTGGAACTCCACGAAGCCGACGACCTGGCGGATCGACTCCATGCAGGCGAGGTAGGCCTCGCGGGGCGGCAGGCCCGTCCCGTCGATCTCGGTGAAGAAGCCGATCAGGGCGTCCACGTTGCGCAGCATCGTGGGGTGGCGGGCCGTCGTGATGTTCTCGGTGAGGGCGAGCGTGGTCATGCCGGGGTGGCGGCGGTAGTGCGCGCGCAGGTCGCGGCAGTACGCGCGCAGGGTGTCGCGCCACCGGTCGGGGGCCGGGTCGAGCGGGGGCGGTTGCCACGCCGACTCGAAGATCTCGGCGGCGACCGTGATCAAGTCCCGTCTGTCGTCGACGTAGTTGTAGAGCGCGCGCGGTGAGACGCCGAGCTCCGTCGCGAGGGCGCGCATGGTCAGTTCGGCGGGACCGTGCCGTCCGAGGAAGTCGAGCGCGGCCTGTCCCACGGAGGCGCGGGTGAGGGTGGCGCGGCCCTTGCGGTGGGTCGGGCGGCGCCTGGCCGGTGCGGGGTCGGTGCTCATCGGCGTCGACGTTAGCAAGGGGTGGCGTGGAGGGGGTCCCCCGCGCCGCTTGAACTTCACACGTGTTGACTTTAAGGAGTGCGATCGGCAGGGTGATCCAAGTAAGGCTGACCTAACTCCCTTGCCTGGAGGCGCTCATGCCCCGTTCCGGCCTCGCCATGGACCTCACCCCGCTCCGGGTGAGCCGCGACTTCCGCCTGCTCTACGCCGGATTCCTCGGCGCCCTGCTCGGCACCCTCATGACGAGCGTCGCGGTGGCCGTGCAGGTCTACGACCTCACCGGATCGCCCGCGCAGATCGGCCTGGTCAGCCTCGCGCGGGCGTTCCCCCTCGTCGTCGGCGTGCTGATCGGCGGCGTGCTCGCCGACCGCCGCGACCGCCGTACGCTCATGCTCGTCACCCGCCTCCCGCTGACGCTTGTGGCCGCGCTCCTCATGGTCAACGCCCTGCTCCCGGAGCCGCAGTTGTGGCTGATCTACCTGGCGACCGGCCTCACCGGGCTCTTCGCCGGGCTCGGCGGACCGGCGATGATGGCCGCGATCCCGGCCCTCGTCGGCACCGAACGCCTCGCCGCGGCGGGCGCGTTGACCGCGGCGTCCACCCAGCTCGCGGCCCTGGTCGGCCCCGCGCTCGGCGGGGTGCTCATCGCGGGCCCCGGACTCGCCGCCTGCTTCGCGGTCGACGCGGCCGGATTCCTGGTCTTCTCCGTGGCGCTGCTCTTCGTACGCCCCCTGCCCGCCCCGGCGACGGACGCGCAGGGCAAGGGACTGCGGCAGGCGTTCGGGGCCGTCGCGGACGGCGTCCGGTTCGTGCGGGGGCACCGGCTCATCGTCGGGCTGCTGCTCGTCGACGCGGCGGCGATGGTCTTCACGATGCCGCAGGCGCTCTATCCGGTCCTCGCCGACGAGCAGTTCGGCGGCGGCCCCGGCGTGGTCGGGCTGCTCTACGCCGCGCCCGCGCTCGGCGCGCTCGTCGGCGCGGCCACCAGCGGCTGGACCGCACGCGCCGGCGGGCACGCGCTGATCGGGGCGGTCCTCGTGTGGGGCCTCTCGCTCGTCGGCTTCGGACTGACGTCGATCCTGCCGCTGGCCCTCGTCCTGCTCGCCCTGGCCGGACTCGGCGATCTGATCTCGGAGACGCTCCGCTCGGCACTGCTCCAGCACGGCACGCCCGACGCGCTGCGCGGCCGGGTCAGCAGCCTCTGGATGGTCCAGGCCACGGTCTCGCCCGCCCTCGGCAACGCGGCGGTCGGCTTCCTCGCGGAGCTGAGCGGGGCGCGGGGTGCGGTGGTGACGGGCGGTCTGGTGTGTGTCGTGGCCACGCTCGCGGTGGCCGCGGCGTTCCCGGCGCTGCGCGGGGCACGTCTCGGCACGCCCGTCCCCGCGGACCCGGCCCCGCCCGCGGGCGAACCGGCCGCGCGGGGTGCTGACGCCCCGTCATGATCCTGCGCGGGGCGCCCGTCGTTCAGCAGGCCGAACCGTCCGAGCGCTCCCTGCGTACGGAGAAGGCGACGAAGCCCGCCCCGAGGCCCAGGAACGCGGTGCCGCCGACCACGTACGGAGTGGTGTCGAAGCCGCCGCCCGTATCGGCGAGGCGCCCTGTTCCGGCCGCCGCGTACGCGTCGGTCTCCTGGTGGGCGGTGGCGGTGGCGGTGGCCGGCTGCTGCCGGGGTCCCTCCTCGCGGGGTGTTGCGTGCGACGCGGGAGACGTCGCGTTCGCTGACGGAACGAACCACAGGGCGCCGAGAAGAGCTCCGGCGGCGGTGGCTGTCAGCAACGATCGGCGTGCGGACACGGAATCGGATCCCCCTTGTGGCGCTGGCGAATTGGCCGTGTGGGGCGATGGTAATGAAAGCCGCGGGTCGCGGGAAAGCCGCGGGGGAGGCGGGCCTTACGCTCCGTCGTATGAGTGCAGATGAGACATCACGGTTTGTACGTCTGAGGGTCGAAATGGTCGTCGAGGTCGGCGACCCGGAGAAGCTGACGGGCTCCGCGCTGGCCCGTATCGCCGAGGACGAGCAGATGCCCGGCGAGGAGCGCGCGCACGCCGAGGCCGCGGTCAAGGAGGACGTCGCGGAGGCGCTCGCCTACCTCGTGGACCCCTTCGACCTGGTCAGCCAGGTCCCCGGGGTCGAGCTCAGCCAGGCGTCGTGGAGCAGCGAGATGATCGACTACGACCCCGATGCGCCGGACTGGGACCCGGACGAGGATGATGGCGGCGCGGACGACGACGAGTAGCGATCCCGGGCGACGAAACCGAGCGGAATCAGGGGCCCCGGACGGCAACCGTCGTCCGGGGTTCCGTCGTCTCACGGTGCACGGCGGGTGGTCGTCACACGCCGCACAGTGGTGGACGGTCGTCATTCCAGCACCGTGGACGTGGTGTTCCCCACATTCTCCGCGGAAGTGGAACGGGACGAACCGGGCAGGCGTTATGCGGGCGGGATGACGGGGACTCTCGGGGTTGGATTATGGGGATTCGGCAACTATGGAGATGCGTGTGATGACGGACAGTAGGCGTCGCGGATCCGGGCGTGGACGCAAGGGCCTCGCGGCCGTGTCCGCCCTCGTCGGCGGGGTCCTTGTGCTCTCGGCCTGCAGCAGCGACGACGGCGACAAGGCGTCGGGCGGCAAGGAGTCGCAGAACCAGGTCGACGAGGCAGCCGCCAAGAAGACCTCCGCCGCCCAGATCAAGATCTCGCCGAAGAACGGCTCCGACAACGCAAGCATCAACAGCGCGGCCAAGGTCACCGTCAAGGAGGGCACCCTCTCGGACGTGACCATGAAGACCGACGCGGGCAAGGCGGTCGCCGGGCAGATATCTGCCGACAAGAAGAGCTGGAAGCCCAGCGCCCAGCTCGAGCGCGCCACGAAGTACCAGATCTCGGCCACCGCCAAGGACTCCGAGGGCCGCAAGGCGCACGAGAACTCGACGTTCACGACCGTCTCGCGGGCCAACAGCTTCATCGGGAACTTCACGCCCGAGGACGGCTCCACGGTCGGTGTCGGCATGCCCGTGTCGATCAACTTCGACAAGGCGATCACCAACAAGAAGGACGTCCAGTCCGCGATCACGGTGTCGTCCAGCAGCGGCCAGGAGGTCGTCGGCCACTGGTTCGGGGCGAACCGCCTCGACTTCCGGCCCGAGAACTACTGGAAGGGCAACTCGACCGTCACGCTGAAGATGAGCCTGGACGGCGTCGAGGGCGCCGACGGGGTCTACGGCGTGCAGCAGAAGACCGTCCAGTTCAAGATCGGCCGCGACCAGGTCTCCATCGTCGACGCCAAGACCAAGACGATGAAGGTGACGCGGGACGGCAAGGTCGTGAAGACCATTCCGATCTCCGCCGGGTCGCCCGAGAACAAGACGTACAACGGCAAGATGGTGATCTCCGAGATGTTCAAGGAGACCCGGATGGACGGCGCCACGGTCGGCTTCACCGACGGCGACGGCAAGGGCGAGTACGACATCAAGGACGTCCCGCACGCCATGCGCCTGTCGAGCTCGGGCACCTTCATCCACGGCAACTACTGGGGCTCGCCGTCCATCTTCGGCAGCGCCAACACCAGCCACGGCTGCATCGGCCTCGAGGACGCCAAGGGCGCGGGCGACAAGAGCAAGCCCGGCGCGTGGTTCTACAACAACTCGATCACCGGTGACGTCGTCGACGTCCGCAACACCGGCGACAAGGTCATCGCCCCGGACAACGGCCTGAACGGCTGGAACATGGACTGGGCGCAGTGGAAGGCCGGCTCCGCCGTCTGACCCCGGCCCCTTCTGTACGACACGGTGGCCCGCATCCCCATGGGGGGTGCGGGCCACCGCCGTTGAGGGCCTCTGTGCCTCTGTGCCTCTGCGCCTCGGTGACGTCGGCCCTTCGGGCGCTTCTCATACGGCTCTCAACTTCGCCTTATGCGTTCATCACGGGGCGTATCTACCTTCGCGACCATGTACGAGCTCAGAGGCGTCACCAAGCGGTACTGGCGCGGCGGGGAGACCGTCGACGCGCTCGCCGGTGTCGACCTGGTCATCGGCGACGGCCACCGGCTCGTCGTCCAAGGGCCCGCGGGCAGCGGCAAGTCCACGCTCCTCCAGCTGCTCGGCGGGCTCGGCAGGCCCACCTCCGGCAGCGTCGAGCTGGACGGCACCGATCTGGCCGCGCTGCCCGAGGCGCGGCGTGCCGCGCTCCGCGCCGAGTCGATCGGTTTCGTCTCCCGGTCCTGCGACCTGGATCCCGCGCTGAGCGTCCGGGAGAACGTCGAGTCGGTGCTCGTGCCCCTGGGGTTCGGTGCGGCGGCCCGCCGTGCGCGCGTCGCCGACGCCCTGGAGTCGGTGGGCCTCGGCGCGCTCGGCGAGCGGCCGCCCACCGGGCTCTGCCGCGGCGGGCTGCGGCGCGTGGCCATCGCCCGTGCCCTGGTCAAACGCCCCAAGGTGCTGCTCGCCGACGAGCCGACCGGCGATCTCGAAGGGCCGGTGCGCGACGAGATCATGGAATTGCTCGAAGGGCTCTGGAAAGCGCACGGCCTGACGTTCGTGATGGCCACGCATGACCGCGCCGTCGCCCGCAAGGTGCGACGGCTCGCCACGATCAGGGGCGGTCGTATTTCGGTCGCGGAGAATGCGGCGGCGGAGTAGCGGAATGGCTTGATCCTGGCCCCACCATTTTCTTGTCCCAGGTCCGGCCCCTGTTAAGGCCCGATGAATTCCGCCCGGCCCCAACTCCCCACTTCTGTCTCACTATTGAGCAGGTGTTCGCCTCTCGGCATACTTCGACGTCCGAGGGGCGGCAGCCCCTTAACCTCCAGGGGGAGACTTGCACAGACAAGTGAAGAGAGCATGCGGGGCCACTGTGGCCACGGCGGTCGCCGTGGCCCTCGCGGCGGGCATGACCAGCCCGGCGACCGCGAACCCGGCCTCCGCGGGACAGCAGACAGGGACGACGGCGGGTGAGCTGACGGCCAAGCGCCACGTCACGCTGATCACCGGCGACCGCGCGGCACTCGACGCCGCAGGCCGCGTCGTCGGCCTCGACCGGGCCAAGGGGCGGGAGAACATCCCCGTACAGGTGCGGCGCGACGGCGGTCACACGCTGCTCATACCCGCCGACGCGCGACGCCTGATAGCCGACGGCCGGATCGACCAACGGCTGTTCGACGTCACGGAGTTGAACAAGAAGCGCATCCGTACGGCCCAGGCCAAGGGCCTCAAGCTGATCATCGGCTACAAGGGCGCGGCCGCCGGTGCCAAGGCCGACGTCCGCGCGGCCGGTGACACCACCGTCCGCCGGTCCCTGAAGACCCTCAACGCCGACGCCGTCAGCACGCCGAAGGCGGACGCGGCCGACCTGTGGAAGGCGCTGACCAGCCAGCAGGGCAGTGCCAGGACCACCGCGTCCGGCATCGGCCACGTCTGGCTCGACGGCACCCGCAAGGCCAGCCTCGACAAGAGCGTCAAGCAGATCGGCGCCGACAAGGCGTGGAGCGCGGGCTACGACGGCAAGGGTGTGAAGATCGCCGTCCTGGACACCGGCGTCGACGCCACGCACCCCGACCTGAAGGACCAGGTCGTCGCCGAGAAGAACTTCTCCACCTCGCCCGACGCCAAGGACCGCTACGGCCACGGCACCCACGTCGCCTCCATCACGGCCGGCACCGGAGCCAAGTCCAACGGCAAGTTCAAGGGCGTCGCGCCCGGCGCCAAGCTGCTCAGCGGCAAGGTCCTGAGCGACGAGGGCTACGGCGAGGACTCCGAGATCATCGCGGGCATGGACTGGGCGGCCGCCCAGGGCGCCGACGTCGTCAACCTCAGCCTGGGCGGCGGCGACACCCCCGGTGTCGACCCGCTCGAAGCCACCGTGAACAAGCTCTCCGCGGACAAGGGCATCCTGTTCGCGATCGCCGCGGGCAACGACGGCGAACCCGGCTCGGTCGGCTCGCCCGGCAGCGCGGACGCGGCCCTTACGGTCGGCGCGGTCGACGACAACGACAAGCTCGCGGACTTCTCCAGCCAGGGCCCGCGGGTCGGCGACGGCGCCATCAAGCCCGACGTGACCGCGCCGGGCGTGGACATCACCGCGGCCGCCGCGCCGGGCA
The DNA here is from genome assembly GCF_042740435.1 of Streptomyces sp. NPDC059002. Classification (NCBI taxonomy): domain Bacteria; kingdom Bacillati; phylum Actinomycetota; class Actinomycetes; order Kitasatosporales; family Streptomycetaceae; genus Streptomyces; species Streptomyces sp. NPDC059002. The sequence goes on from NZ_JBHYJI010000019.1 coordinate 19,829, forward strand.
GTGTCATCGAGAAGGAGGTCGGCCAGAAGCCCGAGGGCTATCTGACGATCTCCGGCACGTCGATGGCGACCCCGCACGTGGCGGGCGCCGCCGCCCTGCTCAAGCAGCAGCACCCGGACTGGAAGTACACCGAACTCAAGGGCGCCCTCACCGCGTCCACCAAGGGCGGCAAGTACACGCCGTTCCAGCAGGGTTCGGGCCGGATCGCCGTGGACAAGGCGATCAAGCAGTCGGTGATCGCCGAGCCGGTCTCGGTGAGCTTCGGTACGCAGGAGTGGCCGCACACCGACGACAAGCCGGTCACCAAGAAGGTGACGTACCGCAACCTCGGCAAGGACGACGTCACCCTCGACCTCACCACGGATGCCACCGACCCCAAGGGCCGTCCGGCCCCGGCCGGGTTCTTCACGCTGAGCGCGAAGAAGGTCACCGTCCCCGCGGGCGGCACCGCATCGGTGGACCTGACCGCCGACTCGAAGCTGGGCGGCACCGTCGACGGCACGTACTCCGCGTACGTCGTGGCCAACGGCGGCGGCCAGTCCGTGCGCACCGCGGCCGCGGTCGACCGCGAGGTGGAGTCGTACACCCTCACGCTGAAGTACCTCGGCCGTGACGGTCAGCCGACGAAGAACTACGACGTCTCCCTGCAGGGCATCACCGGCCTCGCCGACGGCAAGGACCTCTCGCCGTACGACGCGTCCGGCACCGTCAAGGTCCGGGTGCCCAAGGGCGGTTACATCGTCGACTCGAACGTGGTCGTCGACCCGGACGACGGGACCAAGGGCATCGACTGGCTCGCCCAGCCGAAGCTCGACGTCACCAAGGACACCACGGTGACCGTCGACGCGCGGACCGCCAAGCCGGTGGACATCACCGTGCCGGACGCGGCCGCCAAGGGCGTCCTCGCCTCGCCCGACTACACGGTCGAGACGGCGGACTTCAGCAGCAGCTACGGCTGGCTGCTCAACGACTACACGAACTTCAGGTCCGCCTCCGTCGGTGCCGCGCCGACCGGTGTGAAGCTCGCCCAGCAGTGGACGGGCGTCTGGACCAAGGGCGACGACACCGAGTACAACACCATCGCGGGCGGCCCGGTCAAGCAGCTCGCGACCGGCTACACCAAGAACTACAAGGCGAGCGAACTGGCCACGGTGAAGGCCGGTCTCGGCGCGTCCACGAGCGGCAAGAAGGGCTCGCTGCGCGCGTACGGCGAACTGCCCTCCAGCAGCGGCGGCTGGTCCGTGTCCGTCCCGACGAAGCTCGGCGGGGTCCGCACGCTGTACGTGTCCACCGAGGACAAGGTGAAGTGGGGCCTGGACTTCGAGCAGGAGGGTCCCCCGGACCAGGACGGCTTCCCGACCACCGAGGTGGGCTACTCGCTGGGCACCCCGCAGACCTTCAAGGCGGGCCAGACCTACGAGAAGACCTTCAACACGGCCGTCTTCGGCCCCCGGATCGGCGGCGAGTACGGCGTCTTCCGCGAGGGCAACGCGATCTCCGGCTATCTGCCGCTGTTCGCCGACGGCAAGGCGCACGCGGGCTACTCGCTGTACTCGTCGGTGAAGACCACGCTGTACCGCAACGGCACCAAGGTCGGTGAGAACGACGACCCGCTGGCCGGTGAGAAGCCGTTCAAGGTCCCGTCCGCCGACGCGGAGTACAAGCTGACGACGTCCGTGAAGCGCAGCGTCAAGGTGGCCGCGGCCTCCACGCGCATCGACGCGAGCTTCACCTTCCGCTCCAAGAAGGTCGAGAGCGCGAAGCTGCCGGTCTCCACGGTGCGGTTCAGCCCCGCGGTCGACCTGAGCAGCAGGGCGGAGGCCGACAAGAAGCAGTCCGTGCCGGTCAAGGTCCTCGGCGCGGCGGCCGGTGCCAACCTCAAGTCCCTTTCCGTGTACGTCTCCTACGACTACGGGCAGACCTGGGAGAAGACCAAGGTCAGCAACGGAAAGATCTCCGTGAAGAACCCGGCCAAGGGCAAGGGCATCTCCTTCCATGCCAAGGTCGCGGACAAGAAGGGCAACAAGTCGACGCTGTCGATCTACAACGCGTACTACGGGAAGTGAGTCTCCCGTTCTGAACCTCGCGTGCTGAATCTCGCGCTCTGAACCTCGCGTTCTGACGCGCAGCTAGCGCGGTGCGACCGGCGCGGCGCCGAAGGGACTGTCGATCACGTATCGCCAGAACCCGTCGGCGCCGCGTCGTGCCACGTCCGTGGCCGTGGACCGCACCACCCCTTCGATCTCCCAGTCGACGACGAGCAGCGCGACGTCCCCCGCGACGTGCACATGCCGGGGCCGTACGGCGATCGGCAGGCCGACTGCGAGGAAGGGCGCGTTCGCGGCGGCGATCTCCGCGCTGCCGTGCACGGCGTCCCCCGACTCGGGCACGAACGCGGCCCGCTCCTCGTAGAGCGCGCGCACGGCGTCGGCGTCACCGCTGTTGAAGCGCTCGGCGAACGCGGCGGGCACGTCCTCGGCGCGGGTGGGCAGGGAGAACGGGGCCGGTATGGTCGTGGTGGTCATGGCAGCACCGTAGGAGGCCCCCTCGTGACTCACCGAACGGTAAGCGGCGTGCGCCCCGGCCTGCCCGCCGACGCCCTGGCCGAGGTCACCGCCCCGAGCCCCGACTGCCCCGTCGAGATCACCCTCGCCGCGCTGCGCGGCCGCTGGACGACGCTCCTGGTCCGCGAGCTGCTGCGCGGCGCACGTCACACGTACAGCGAACTCGCCGCCGCACTCCCGGAGTTGTCGGACAAGGTGCTCACGGACCGTCTCGCCCAGCTCGCCGCCGCGGGCGTCGTCCGCCGCACCCGCACCCCCGGATGGCCCCCGGCCGTCTCCTATGAACTCACCCCGCACGGCAGGGAACTCGGCCCCGTCCTGCAGGCGCTCTGGGACTGGGGAGCCCCATGACGAAGATTCCGCCGGACGCTCCCGAACCTCTGCCCAAGGCGGAGTTCGCCTTTCCGGGACCGCTGCGCGACCAGCTGGTGGCGGCCGTCCTGGACGGGTCCAAGACATCGACGACCGGCCTGGTCGTCGACTACGAACTGGCCGGTGATCCGCTGCCCGCGGTGGGCGACCGGTCGGTCGTCGTCGACTCCGACGACCGGCCCGTGGGCGTCATCGAGGTCACCGGGGTACGGGTCGTGCCGCTCGCCGACGTGGATCTCGCCCATGCCGTGGACGAGGGCGAGGGCTGCACGACCGTGGCGCAGTGGCGGGCCGGGCACGAGAGGTTCTGGCACGGCGACGAGATGCGTGCCGCGCTCGGCGACCCCGGCTTCACCGTGAACGACGCGACCGCACTCGTCCTGTGGCGCTTCCGGCTCGTGACCGACCTGCGGGAGAAGTGACCGACATGCCCTTCGCCACGGCGGACGACGGCGTCGCCCTCCACTATCAACTGCACGGATCCGGCGAGCCGTTGGTGCTGATCGCCGGGCAGTCGAACAATCACCACTGGTGGGATCCGGTGCGCGACGACTTCGCCGCGCGCTTCACCGTCGTCGTCCTCGATCACCGGGGGACGGGGGAGAGCGACCGGCCCGACACCGACACCTACAGCACGCCCGGCTTCGCCCGTGACGTGCTCGCGGTCCTCGACCACGCGGGGATCGGGTGCGCCCACGTCTACGGCACGTCGATGGGCGGGCGCGTCGCGCAGTGGCTCGCGGCCGACCACCCGGACCGCGTCGACCGTCTCGTACTCGGCTGTACGTCGCCCGGCGGCCCGCACGGCGTCGAGCGCGGGCCCGAGGTCCGGCGGGCCCTGACCCAGGCCGATCCGGACGCCGTGCGCCGCGCTCTGCTGACACTCATGTACACCCCGGCCTGGCTGGCCGGGCAGGAACTCACCGCCCCCGGACGGGAGTTCCACACACTGGGCGACCCGACCATGCCCGGGTACGCACGGCGCCGTCATCTGCGGGCCAGCGCCCGCCACGACGCCTGGGACGCGCTGCCCCGGATCAAGGCGCCGACGCTCGTCGTGCACGGCACGGACGACGTGTTCAACCCGGCGGCCAACGCCCCGCTGCTCGCCGGGCGCATCCCGGACGCGAGGACGCTGCTCGTGCCCGGCGCCCGGCACGCCTACTTCGAGGAGTTCGCGGACGCGGCCACGGAGCCGGTGCTCGACTTCCTGGGTCAGTCCTCGCTGCCGTAGGGCCTGGTGATGATCTCCAGGTTGTGGCCGTTCGGGTCCTCCCAGTAGACGCCGCGGCCGCCGTCGTTCGTGTTGATCTCGTTGACGCGCTTGTGGTACGGGTCGGCCCAGTAGGTCAGGCCGCGCTCCTTGATGCGTCCGAAGATGGCGTCGAACTCGCCCTCGGAGACGAGGAAGGCGTAGTGCTGCGGGGTGAACGGGCCGCCATCGCCCTCGTAGTAGTCGAGGGTGACCCCGTTGGGGATCGTGACGGGGTAGAACGGCCCGTACTGCGGGCCCACTTCCAGGCCCAGAAGATCCGCGAGGAACTGTGCGGACGCCTTCTTGTCCTTGGCCGTGACGATCGTGTGGTTCAACTCGATGGACATCGTGCGACCTCCTCGATTGCCGTGACTCCCGCTGTTCCGCGGTGACATGGACAACGTTAGGTCCGCGCTCCCGGCCCCCGTATCGGTCACAGGGCCCCGGTGCGCTGAGCATTGCGGACTAGGCCCCGGGGCCCAGACGCGTTCCGGCCACACGCACCGTCCCCGCCGGGGGCGTCAGATCGTCGCGGTGTCGATCACGAAGCGGTAGCGGACGTCGCTGGCGAGGACCCGCTCGTACGCCTCGTTGATCTGGTCGGCGCGGATCAGCTCGATCTCCGCGCCGAGCCCGTGCTCCGCGCAGAAGTCCAGCATCTCCTGGGTCTCCTGGATGCCGCCGATGCCGGAGCCCGCGAGGGTCTTGCGGCCGCCGATCACGGAGAACAGGTTGAGCGAGACCGGCTCCTCGGGGGCGCCGACGTTCACGAAGGCGCCATCCGTGCGGAGCAGGCCCAGGTACTTGTCCAGGGGCAGCGGCGCCGAGACCGTCGAGACGATCAGGTCGAAGGTGCCGGCGAGCGCCTCGAAGGTGGCGTCGTCACTGGTCGCGTAGTAGTGCTCGGCGCCAAGGTGCAGGCCGTCGGCCTTCTTGCGCAGGGACTGCGAGAGGACGGTCACCTCGGCACCCATGGCGTTCGCGATCTTGACGGCCATGTGGCCGAGACCGCCGAGGCCGACGATGGCGACCTTCTTGCCGGGGCCCGCGTTCCAGTGGGCGAGCGGGGAGTACGTGGTGATGCCGGCGCACAGCAGCGGCGCGGCCACGTCGAGCGAGAGGCCGTCGGGGATGCGGAGGGTGTACGCCTCGTCCACGACGATGTGCGTGGAGTAGCCGCCGTACGTCGGCTCGCCGTTCTTGTCGAGCGCGTTGTACGTGCCGATGTTGCCCTGCGCGCAGTACTGCTCCAGGCCTGCCTTGCAGTTCTCGCACTCGCGGCAGGAGTCGACCATGCAGCCGACGCCCACGCGGTCACCGACGGTGAACTTGGTGACACCCGAACCGACCTCGGTCACGACCCCGGCGATCTCGTGGCCCGGCACCATCGGATAGATGCCCTCGCCCCAGCCGTCGCGGGCCTGGTGGATGTCCGAGTGGCAGATACCGGCGTACTTGATGTCGATCAGGACGTCGAACTCGCCGACGACACGGCGGGGGACGGTGGTGCGCTCCAGGGGCGCCCCGGGGGCGGGAGCGGCATAGGCGGAAACGGTGGTGATCTGCTTCGTCATGCCTTCGAGCATGCCGCTGAGCTGCGCGGTCACCCAGACACCTGTTCTGCCTACGACCGCTGTGCCTACCACTGACGGGGTCAGGCTCGGGGTCGTACGACCCTGGATACTGGAGTGCATGGACGAGATCCCCGAGGGCCGCCCCCTGGACAGCAGGGCCGAGCTGAGCGAGTTCCTGCGCACCCGCAGGGCGCGCCTGCAGCCGCAGGACGTCGGGCTGCCGCACTTCGGGCGCCACCGCAGGGTGCCGGGACTGCGCCGCGAGGAGCTGGCGCAGCTCGCCGGGGTCTCCGTCGCCTACTACACGCGTCTCGAACAGGGCAACGGCCGCAACGTCTCGGCGGAGGTGCTCGACGCCATCGCCCGCGCGCTGCGCCTGACCGACGCCGAGCGCGCGCATCTGACGCACCTCGCGAAGCCGAAGGCCCACAAGAAGAAGAAGGCCGTACGGCAGCAGTACATGCGGCCCCAGCTGCAGCAGCTCCTCGACTCCATCGAGAGCGTGCCCGCGTACGTGGTCGGCCGCCGCTCCGACATCCTCGGCTGGAACGCGCTCGCCGCCGCGCTCTTCGGCGACTGGAGCGAGCTCGCCCCCGCCGACCGGAACTGGGCGCGCATCTGCTTCCTCGACCCGCGCTCGCGCGAACTCTTCGTGGACTGGGAGCAGAAGGCGTCGGACATCGTCAGCTATCTGCGCATGGACGCGGGCTGCTATCCGAACGACCCGCAGCTGTCCGGACTCGTCGGTGAACTCTCCGTCAAGAGCGAGGAGTTCAGGAGCCTGTGGGCCACGCACGACGTGCGGGAGAAGGGCCACGGCAGCAAGCGCATGCGCCACCCCCTGGTCGGCGAACTGACCCTGTCGTTCGAGACGCTGCGCCTGCCGGACGACTGCGACCAGTCGCTGCTGATGTACCACGCGGAGCCGGACTCGGCCTCCGCGCAGGGGCTGCGGCTGCTCGCGAGCTGGGGGCGGGACGCGTCGTCGGTCGGGTCGGGGACGAAGTAGGGGTTCCGGCGGGGCCGCAGCGGGGTTTCGCGGGCGGCAGAACGCCTCGTACTGCCGTCCCCGCCGTACCGCTCCTAGGCTGGGGGAGTGAGCAGCCACGAGGCACGAGAGCCGCAGCAGTCGCCGGAGCGCAAGCAGAAGCAGCAGCCCCGGCGGGACCAGAAGCCGACGCACGGGCCGGCCGGAGCCCGTGTCATCCCGCTGCGCCCACCGGGCACCAGGGCGCCGGAGGCCAAGGAGCCGCTCTGGCGCGACCTCGTCGGGGACGTCCTGCGCCGTGAGCGCCTCGCGCAGGAGCGCACGCTGAAGGACGTGGCGGACGCCGCACGGATCTCCATGCCCTACCTCTCCGAGCTGGAGCGGGGCCGCAAGGAGGCCTCCTCCGAGGTCCTCGCGGCCGCCGCACGCGCGCTCGGCCTCGGCCTGCCCGACCTGCTCTCGCTGGCCCAGACCCGGCTGGCCGGCCTCCCCCGTGCGAGGCCGGCCAGGGCGTCCTACCAGGGCGATGTGCGCCTGGCCGCCTGACGGCAGGGCCGTGGGGCCGCGGCTCAGGCGGCGGCAGGCACGACCCGCCTGCTGAGCACCTGATCCGCGATCCCGTAGGCGACGGCCTCCTGCGCGGTGAAGAACTTGTCCCGGTCCATGTCGGCACGCAGCGTCGCCACGTCGTGCCCCGTGTGCCGGGAAAGGACCTCCTCCACCTGGGAGCGGATCCGCACCATCTCCTTGGCCTGCAGGCTGAGGTCGGACACCGTCCCCTGCTGGCCCCGGCTCGCGGGCTGCCCGAGCAGCACGCGCGCGTGGTCGAGCACGAACCGCCGCCCCGGGTCGCCGCCCGCGAGCAGCACGGCGGCGGTGGACGCGGCCTGCCCGACGCAGAACGTCGAGATCGGCGCGGTGATGAAGCTCATGGTGTCGTAGATCGCCATGAGTGAAGTGAAGGATCCGCCGGGCGAGTTGATGTAGATGGACACCTCGCGGTCGGGGGCGGACGACTCCAGGTGGAGCAGCTGCGCGATGACCACATTGGCCACCCCGTCGTCGATCTCCGTGCCGAGGAAGATGATGCGCTCGGAGAGCAGCCTGCTGTAGACGTCGTAGGACCGTTCGCCCTGCGGGGTGCGCTCGACGACGGTCGGAATGGTGTACTGACTCATCCCCTGATCCCCTCTCAGATCCCGAGCCCGATACGGCGCTTGGCCCCGGCGGGCCGCACGTCCTCCAGCGAGGTGACCACCCGGTCGACCATGCCGTACTCCTTGGCCTGCTCGGCCGTGAACCACCGGTCGCGGTCCCCGTCGCGCGAGATCGTCTCCTCGCTCTGCCCGGTGTGCTCGGCGGTGATCCGCTCGATGGCCTTCTTCGTGAACTCCAGGTTCTCGGCCTGGATGGCGATGTCCGCGGTCGTGCCGCCGATGCCGGCCGACGGCTGGTGCATCATGATCCGCGCGTTGGGCAGCGCGAACCGCTTGCCCGGGGTGCCCACGCTGAGCAGGAACTGCCCCATGCTGGCGGCGAATCCCATGGCGAGGGTGGCCACGTCGTTCGGGATCAGCCGCATGGTGTCGTAGATGGCGAGCCCCGCGGTCACGGACCCGCCGGGGCTGTTGATGTACAGGCTGATGTCCGTCTTGGGGTCCTCCGCGGAGAGCAGCAGCATCTGAGCGCAGACGCGGTTCGCGGACACCTCGTCCACCTGCGTCCCCAGGAACACGATCCGCTGGTTGAGCAACTGCGCGGCGAGATGGTCGTCGAAGCGCGACGGGCTGGTCTCCCCGTCCTCACCCCGGGGCCGCGCCGCGTCCCACCCACTGTCGCGTACTGACATCGGTCCTCCCAGAAGTCCCGCGGCTCCCGAACGCCGCGCCGTGACTTCACTGTTGCCCGGGAGGACCGCCGCTGTCAGAGATCTCTGCCCGCGGCAGATTCGCTGAGGGCAGAGGAGGGGAGAAGTGCGGGCTACTCCGGGGTGGCGAAGGTCCAGGTGGCGTGGGCGCCGGGACCGGCCGTGAGAGTGGAGTGGCCGATCTGCTCGACGTGGCGCTGCACGGGGTGGTTGAGGGCCATCTCGACCTGGCGCAGGCCCACTTGGCCGCGGGCGACGGAGTCGATGCGGAGCGTGGTGCCGCCGCGGTGCGCGACGATGCCGTCGCCCGGTGCGGGGCGCACGTCGAAGCCGCCGGCCCGCAGCAGCGGCACCGTGTTGGCGAGGTCGCGTGCGGTGACGGCCAGGTGGACGCCGGTCACGTCGCGCATCTGGTGCTCCTGGTAGGCGTCGGGGAGATAGCGCTCGCGGCCCACGTCGCCGGGGTAGTTGGGCGGCTCGGTCCTGCCGCGCGGGTCGGCGAAGTACTCCGGGCGGTACTCCATGGCCCAGGCGCCGAACGCGTCGTACTGGTCGGTGGTGAAGACCGCGTCGAACCACGGCACGGGGACGCCGTCGCCGAAGTCCCGTGTCTGGAGGAACTCGAAGGGCTTGCCGACCCCCAGGTCCCGTAGTCGATCGAGGACCTTCGCCAGGTCACCGGCGCGCTCGGTGGACACGCCCATCCCGGCGGAGCCGAGCCTGCCGTCCGGGTCGGGCAGATCGCCGACGCCGAAGAGTTCGAGGTAGGTCTCGCGGCCCATCAGATAGCGGCCGGTCCAGGTCTGTCCGCCGGAACCGGTCGTGGTGCGGACCTGGAAGTTGGCGAACTTCCGCAGATAGGCGGAGTGTTCGATGGCGTCGGCGGTCTCCCGGTCGAGCACTCCGTAGGCGTGGTTGTAGAAGAGCAACTGCCGGCCGGAGGGTGTCCTCCCCTCCACGGCCTGCACCGTCGCGCCGCTCTGGACGGCCCCCAGGAGGGCCAGCGCGAGAACCATGACGACTCGTAACGTTCGTCTCAGCAGCATGCGCGTCATCGTAGGAGGCGCGGAACCGGTCCGCCCCGGGTTCCCGCAACCCGGGGCGGCAGGGCCTACTCGGTCGGCTCGGGCGCGGTGGCGACACCGGTCGGGCAGGAGGCGCCCCAGTTCGTCTCGAACGGCTCCTCCAGCGTGACGCCCGTGCCACCGATCCCGCAGTACCCGTCGGGGTTCTTGTCGAGGTACTGCTGGTGGTACGCCTCGGCCGGCCAGAACGTCCGGTCCTCGGCGGGCAGCACCGTCGTGGTGATCGTGCCGTGCCCGGCGGCCGTCAGGACCTGCTGGTAGGCGTCGCGGGACGCGGTGGCCACCGCCTCCTGGTCGGCGGAGTGGGTGTAGATCGCCGAGCGGTACTGCGTGCCGACGTCATTGCCCTGCCGGAAGCCCTGCGTGGGGTTGTGCGACTCCCAGAACAGCTTCAGGAGCGAGGCGTACGAGACCTCGGCCGGGTCGAAGACGACGCGGACGACCTCGGTGTGGCCGGTCAGGCCGGAGCACACCTCTTCGTAGGAGGGGTTTTCGGTGTAACCGCCCTGGTAGCCGACGTAGGTCGTCCATACGCCGGGCGTCTGCCAGAACTTGCGCTCGGCGCCCCAGAAACAGCCGAGGCCGAAGTCGGCGACCTCCAGGCCGTCGGGGTAGGGGCCGAGCAGGGCGTTGCCGAGCACCGTGTGACGCGAGGGGACCTCGAATTCCGGGGTCGCCCGGCCCTTCAGGGCCTGCTCGGGGGTGGGGAGCTCGGGCGTGCGGCCGAAGATCATGTGGGTCTCTCCTCGTGCGTGACAGGGGTCCTTCAGAAGAACGCGGCTCCGGCTTCGGGCATTCCTCGGGGCCGGTCCGCGCCGCCCGGCCGGGCCCGGTGCTCAGTGCGACAGCGTCGCCGGGCTTCCGCCGTTCGCCTCGTACCCCGCCACCGCGAGCGCCCGGTACACCGCGTAGTCCGCGGCCGGGTCGGCGGACAGGGTCCAGGGCAGCGCGCCGACGTGCCCGTCCACGTGCACCAGCTGGTTCATCGCCTCGGACCAGCGCTCGCAGCGGACCAGGAAGAAGACCAGGAGATGCCGTACGTGCGCCAGCATCGGGTCGTCCGGGCGCGCGGCGTGCACCGCGAAGAGCGCGCCCTCGACGGCCTTGGTGACGACCTCGCTCTGGTAGAAGCCGCGGACCAGATTGACCTCGGGCAGGTGCTCGTGGACCGCGAAGAGCGGGAGCGCGGCGAGCAGGGAGCCGCGCGGGGCGCGGGCCGCCGCGGCCTCCGCGAAGTTGTACGCGAGGTCGCGCGAGCCGTGCCACTTCTCGCACCAGTAGTGCAGCGCCGCCAGGTGCGCGCCCATGTGCGCGGGCGCACGGTCCAGGATCTTCAGCCACAGCTGCTCGAACTCCTCGCGGGGGTAGGCGAGTCCGCGCGCGATGGACAGCTCGATGATGTACGGAACGGGGTCGCCGGGGGAGAGCAGCGCCGCCTGCGCGCACGCCTCCTTGGCCTCCTCCAGGATGATCCGGAACTCGTCCGTGCCCTGCGTCGAGGTGCGCCACGCCTGCTGGACGAGGAACTCCGCGTGCACCGCGGCGCCGCCCGCGTCCTTGGGCGCCTCGGCCCGCCACACCCGCAGCCACTGCCCGCCGGGGCTGTCGCTGACCCCGCCGGGCCGCTGCTGCAGCTCCAGGGACGCCGCGCCCGCGAACGCCTGCACCCGCTGCCAGCGCCGCTCGCCGTGCGTCTCGGTGCCCGCAAGGAGCTGCGAGGCGGCCTTCCACTCCTGCGAGCGCTGCACGAGGTCGAGGACGTCGAGCAGATCGCCGTCGGGCCCGGGCATGCGGATGTCCAGCTCTTCCTGGCGCAGGAAGCCGTAGTTCGCCGGGTCCGCGGCGTCCGGGGCGCCGGGGGCGACCTGCCGGATTCCGCCGCGCCTGCGCAGCAGCACGGGCCCCAGCACCGCACCGATCATGACCACTGCCATCAGGACCCAGAGAATCTCCATGACTCAAGCGAACCAGACGCGTCCGACAATTGGCCAACCTGGCGGGACGCAGCCGTACCGACCCGGCGCGAGGACCCGTGCGCGCATTACGCTCAGGCCGCATGAGTGACTCGCACAGCACGCAGAATTTCGAGACGGTGGCGATCCACGCGGGCAACACCGCCGATCCCCTCACGGGCGCCGTCGTCCCGCCCATTTACCAGGTCTCCACCTACAAGCAGGACGGCGTCGGCGGCCTGCGCGGCGGCTACGAGTACAGCCGCAGCGCCAACCCGACGCGGACCGCCCTGGAGGAGAACCTGGCCGCGCTCGAGGGCGGCCGCCGCGGCCTCGCCTTCGCCTCCGGCCTGGCCGCCGAGGACTGCCTCCTCCGTACGCTGCTCGCCCCCGGCGACCACGTGGTCATCCCCAACGACGCGTACGGCGGCACCTTCCGCCTGTTCGCCAAGGTCGTCTCGCGGTGGGGCGTGGAGTGGTCGGTGGCCGACACCTCCGACCCGGAGTCGGTGCGGGCCGCGCTGACCGACCGTACGAAGGCGATCTGGGTGGAGACCCCCTCCAACCCGCTGCTCGGCATCACCGACATCGCCGCGGTCGCGCAGATCGCCCGCGAGGCCGGGGCCCGCCTCGTCGTCGACAACACCTTCGCCAGCCCCTACCTGCAGCAGCCGCTCGCGCTCGGCGCGGACGTCGTCGTGCACTCCATGACGAAGTACATGGGCGGCCACTCGGACGTCGTCGGCGGCGCCCTCGTCGTCAACGACCCGGAGCTCGGCGAGGAGTTGGCGTACCACCAGAACGCGATGGGTGCCGTCGCCGGCCCCTTCGACGCCTGGCTGGTGCTGCGCGGCATCAAGACCCTCGCGGTGCGCATGGACCGGCACAGCGAGAACGCCACCAAGGTCACCGAGATGCTGACCCGGCACGCGCGCGTGACGCGCGTTCTCTACCCGGGCCTTCCGGAGCACCCCGGCCACGAGATCGCCGCCAAGCAGATGAAGGCGTTCGGCGGCATGGTGTCCTTCCAGGTCGAGGGCGGCGAGGACGCGGCCGTCGAGGTCTGCAACCGCGCCAAGCTGTTCACCCTGGGCGAGTCCCTGGGCGGCGTCGAGTCCCTGATCGAGCACCCGGGCCGCATGACGCACGCCTCGGTGGCGGGCTCGGCCCTTGAGGTCCCCGCGGACCTCGTGCGCCTCTCGGTCGGCATCGAGTCGGCGGACGACCTCCTCGCCGACCTGCAGCAGGCGCTCGGCTAGGAGCTACCAGCGGGTGAGCGGTGGAGTCGTCTGCGACGGCGGCTCCACCCACGGCTGCGCGACGGACGCCCAGACGGCGAAGGTCACGACGGCCACCAGGAGCAGCAGCCAGCAGAACCGGCGCAGCGCGGTCCGCCGCCGCAGCATCCGGCCGCCGCGCCGCACCGCGTCGGCGCACAGCTCGGGCGGCACCGCGGGCGGACGGCTCTCCAGAAGGCGTCGTACGGCCGATTCCTTGCGCTCGTACTGGCTCATGCCGGTGCCGCCTCGCTCATGAGGGTGCCGCCCCGCTCAGCGCGCGCGTGGGCGCGGGGCCGCGCGGCGGGTGCAGGACCGTCGCCATCGCGCGGGCGCAGATCGCGTGGACCCGGTCGGTGGGCAGACCGAGGAGCGCCGCCGTCTGTTCCTCGGCCACGCCCTCGTACATCCGCAGGACGAGAATCAGCCGCTCCTGCGGGCTGAGCCGCTCCAGGACGCCGCCGTGCCCGCGGTGGCGGCGCCAGGCGGCGCGCGCGAAGCGCAGGGCGAGCTGCTGCCGGGTGCGGTCGTAGGGATCCTCGCCGCGCAGCCGGTCCCAGATCGCGTAGGTGTGCGCGAGGGCCGCCGTCAGCAGGGCACGCGCGCGTGGGTTGTCGTCGGCGGGTTCGGCGGTGAGCAGGGTGGCGGCATGCAGCAGCCGCCCTGCCGCGCCCGCGACGAACGCCTCGAACTCCCGGGCACGGCGGGCGTTCTGGAACGCCTGCCGTTCGCGCACCGCACCTCCCGGCCACAGGGAAGGGGGATCCCGGTCTCATATGAGGCCAGACGCGGGGCCGGGGTCAAGACTCCGGAGTGGCCGGAACCTCTCCACCGGGCGCCGCCTGTGACGTCTGGCGTGCCGAGAGGGCGGAATTGAAGCGCGTGAGGAGCGCGCAGAAGCTCTCGCGCTCCGCCGGGTCCCAGTCCTGGGTCAGTTCGGCCATCAGCTCGCGCCGCGAGGAGCGCACCTCGTCGAGGCGGGCCTGCCCGCGCGGCGACAGCTGGAGCACCACGGCACGGCCGTCCTCGGGGTGCGAGGTGCGCTTGACGAGCCCGGTGTCGACCAGCGGGGCGACCTGGCGGGTGACCGTCGACGAGTCGATGCCCATGCTCGCCGCGAGCGCCTTGACGCCCATCGGGCCTTCCTTGTCGAGGCGGTTGAGCAGCAGATACGCGGCGCGGTCCATGGAGTTGCGGACCTGGCCTACGCCGCCGAGGCGGGTCTGCTCCGCGCGGCGGGCGAAGACGGCCACCTGGTGCTGCAGGCTGTCGAGAAGGCCGGGGTCGCTGGCGGTCGTCATGTCCGGAGTTGTGGGCATGGCCGGGGGCTCACTTCATGCGAGGGCAGTGGGTTGGGGGACAGGGTACGCGGCCGGAGGGCGGACCGTACCTGCGCTGCGCAAACCTACGGGGAGAACAGTCTCGGCCCTTGGTCATCGCAGGAGGAGTCGGACGCCGACTGCAAGACTTGCCGTCATGAGCTACCGCACGCCTGACTCCTTGCCGACGGTCACTCTCGACGACGTGCGCGGCGCGCAGAAGATGCTCTCCGGAGTGGCCCGCGCGACGGCGATGGAGGGCAGTCGGCACCTGTCGCAGCTGGTCGGCGCCCCGGTGCACCTCAAGTGCGAGAACCTCCAGCGGACCGGCTCCTTCAAGCTGCGCGGCGCCTATGTGCGCATCGCGGGACTGCTCCCCGAGGAGCGCGCGGCCGGTGTGGTCGCGGCCAGCGCGGGCAATCACGCGCAGGGCGTGGCCCTGGCCTCCTCGCTGCTCGGGGTGCGCTCCACCGTCTTCATGCCCGCCGGTGCGCCGCTGCCCAAGGTCGCGGCGACGCGGGACTACGGAGCGGAGGTGCGGCTGCACGGCCAGGTGGTCGACGAGACGCTGGCCGCCGCGCAGGAGTACGCGCGCGAGACGGGCGCGGTGTTCATCCACCCCTTCGACCACCCCGACATCATCGCGGGGCAGGGCACGGTCGGCCTGGAGATCCTCGAGCAGTGCCCGGAGGTGCGCACGGTCGTCGTCGGCGTCGGGGGCGGCGGTCTCGCCGCGGGCATCGCGGTCGCGGTCAAGTCGCTGCGCCCCGACGTGCGTCTGGTCGGCGTGCAGGCGGCGGGGGCCGCGGCCTATCCGCCCTCGCTGGCCGCCGGGCACCCGGTGTCGGTCGTGAACCCGGCGACGATGGCCGACGGCATCAAGGTCGGCCGCCCCGGGGACGTGCCGTTCCGGCTGGTCGAGGACCTGGTGGACGACATCGTGACGGTCTCCGAGGACGAGCTGTCCAGTGCCCTGCTGCTCTGTCTGGAGCGGGCCAAGATGGTCGTCGAGCCGGCCGGCGCGAGCCCGGTGGCGGCCCTGCTGAGCGCGCCGAAGGCGTTCGAGGGCCCGGTGGTGGCGCTCCTTTCGGGCGGCAATGTGGATCCGCTCCTGATGCAGCGGATCCTGCGGCACGGCATGGCGGCGGCGGGCCGCTATCTGTCGCTGCGGCTGCGTCTGACGGACCGGCCGGGGGCCCTGGCGACGCTGCTCGGGGTGCTGTCGGAGGTCGACGCCAACGTCCTGGACGTGAGTCACGTGCGCACCGATCCGCGGCTCGGGCTCACCGAGGCGGAGGTCGAGCTGCACCTGGAGACGAAGGGCCCCGCGCACTGCGTGGAGGTGGGCGCGGCGCTGCGGGACGCGGGCTACACGGTGATCGCCTGACCCGATCCGGGACTCTTTCGAAAAACGGCTGAGCGAACGCGATGTATCGCGTTATGGTGTGTCCTACGTCACCGGTCGCCGGGCGCACGATGTCCGGCATATCTAAGCTTTTCCGTAGGAAGTCACCCACACCACTGGGAGAACCCACATGCCAGGCGCCATCTACGCCGAAGGCCTGGTGAAGACCTTCGGCGACGTAAGGGCTCTGGACGGCGTCGATCTGGATGTCCCGGAAGGCACCGTGCTCGGCCTCCTCGGGCCGAACGGCGCGGGGAAGACCACGGCGGTTCGCTGCCTGACGACACTCCTCACACCCGACAGCGGAAAGGCCGTCGTCGCGGGCATCGACGTCCTCAAGCACCCGAACGAGGTGCGCCGTTCGATCGGCCTGTCCGGCCAGTTCGCCGCCGTGGACGAGTATCTGACGGGCCGTGAGAACCTCCAGATGGTCGGCCAGCTCTACCAGATGAAGGCCAAGGAGGCGAAGGTCAGAGCGGGCGAGCTGCTCGACAGGTTCAACCTCGCCGACGCCGCGGACCGGCCCTCCAAGACGTACTCCGGAGGCATGCGCCGCCGACTCGACCTCGCCGCCGCGCTCGTCGTCTCGCCGCCCGTGATGTTCATGGACGAGCCGACCACCGGCCTCGACCCGCGCAACCGCCAGCAGCTCTGGGAGGTCATCCAGGAGCTGGTCTCGGGCGGTACGACACTGCTGCTGACCACCCAGTACCTCGAAGAGGCCGACCACCTGGCGCACGACATCTGCGTCGTCGACCACGGCCGCGTCATCGCGCGTGGCACCTCCGACCAGCTCAAGGCCCAGACCGGCGGCGAGCGCGTCGAGGTCGTGGTGCACGAGCGCGACCACATCGCCACCGCGTCCGAGGTCCTGCGCGGCTTCGGCAAGGGCGAGGTCGCCGTCGCCGAGCACACCCGCAAGATGACCGTGCCCGTCACCGGCGGCGCCAAGCTGCTCGCCGAGGTCATCCGCGAGCTGGACACCCGCGGCATCGAGATCGACGACATCGGACTGCGCCGCCCCACCCTCGACGACGTCTTCATCTCCCTCACCGGCCACGTGGCCGAGCTGGGCGACGAGGGCGGCGGCACGGAGGCCGACGCCAAGGGCAAGCGCAAGAAGGAGGCCGACAAGTGAGCGCCGTCACCGACACCGTGCGCACGACGGGCCCCAGGCCCGCGGGCGGCATCGGCCAGTCCATCAGGGACTCCCTGGTCGTCGCCAAGCGCAATCTCATCCGGATGTCACGCATCCCGGAGATGGTCATCTTCGGCCTGATCCAGCCGATCATGTTCGTGGTGCTGTTCAGCTACGTCTTCGGCGGCTCCATGAAGATCGGCGCCAGCACCGACCCGGAGGTCTACCGGAACTTCCTGATGGCGGGCATCTTCGCGCAGACCGTCACGTTCGCCACCGCCGGCGCGGGAGCCGGCATCGCCGACGACATGCACAAGGGCCTCATCGACCGGTTCCGCTCGCTGCCCATGGCGCGCGGCGCCGTCCTCACCGGGCGCACCATCGCCGACCTCGTACAGACCGCGCTGACCCTGCTCGTCCTCGCGATCGTCGCCCTCCTCGTCGGCTGGCGCGTCCACGAGGGCATCCCGAAGGCCCTCGGCGCCTTCGGTCTGCTGCTCCTGCTCGGCTATGCCTTCACCTGGGTCGGCGCGCTCATCGGCCTCTCGGTGCGCACCCCGGAGGCGGCCACGTCGGGCGGCCTGATCTGGCTCTTTCCCGTCACCTTCATCTCGAACGCGTTCGTGGACTCCAGCCAGATGACGCCGTGGCTGCGGCACGTCGCCGACTGGAACCCGTTCAGCGCGACCGTCCAGGCCTGCCGTGAGCTCTTCGGCAATCCGGGCGTCTCCGACTCCGGGGCCTGGCCCATGCAGCACCCGGTCTGGGCCTCGGTGATCTACTCGGTCCTGATCGTCCTGATCTTCCGCACCCTCGCCGTCCGCAAGTACCGCTCGGCGACCGCCTGAGCGACGACGAAGGCCCCCGGCACTCAGGTGCCGGGGGCCTTCGTCGTGTCCTGAGCCGTCTCGTCCTGAGCTCGGAAGAAGCGCTAGCCCTGGTACGGCTTGGCCGCGAGGATCTTGACGGAGGCGAACTTGCCGTTCGGCAGTTCGTACTCCGCGTCCTCGCCGATCTTCTTGCCGTGCACGCCGGTACCCAGCGGGGACTGCGGCGAATACGTCTCGATGTCGGCGCTCGCGTACTCACGGGAGGCGAGCAGGAAGGTCAGGGTGTCGTCCTCGTCGCCGTCGAAGGCGATGGTCACGACCATGCCGGGCTCCACCACGCCGTCGTCGGCGGGGGCCTCGCCGACCCGGGCCGTCTCCAGGAGCTGGGTCAGCTGGCGGACGCGGAGCTCCTGCTTGCCCTGCTCCTCCTTGGCCGCGTGGTACCCGCCGTTCTCGCGCAGGTCGCCCTCCTCGCGCGCCGCCGCGATCTTGGCCGCGATCTCGGTGCGCGCAGGACCAGACAGGTACTCCAGCTCGGCCTTGAGCTGGTTGTACGCCTCCTGGGTCAGCCAGGTGACGTTCTCGCTCGTCTGGGTCACAGGTGCTCCTCGTAGGTACTGGGAATACAAAGCATCGCCCTACCCAGAAGGATGTTCCCTCACGGGTGGGCGAAACCACGAGCCTAACAATTCAGGCGCGCCAGGGGGAGGACATAAGCCGTCAGAAATACGTCAGTGCAGGTGAGCGCCGTGAAGGCGGCGGGCCTCAGTCGGAGTGGCAGCCGAGCAGCTCGGCGTTGGTGCCCCGCGCGGTGGTACGCAGCGTGACGACCTTGTCGACGCGGTCCTTGCGCTGGTCGAAGCGGAAGTCCGCGCGGCCCACCTCGGCGCCGTCCTCGGACTGCGAGCGCAGGGTGCAGTAGCCCCGGGCGTCGGTGTCCTTGCGCACCTCGAGGTGCACCTCGACGGCCTTGTCCGAGACGACGTCGAACTTGATGACCTCGGCGCTGATCTTCGTGCCGTTGATGTAGTCGTAGCCGAACCAGCCGACGACCGCGAGGAGCAGGACGCCGAGCACGGCGCCGACCGTCTTGAGCTTGCGGTCGGCGGCTTCGTCGGCCGTGCGCGAGCGGCCGTACCGGCCCTCGGGGAGCTTCGAGCCCACCGCCGCCATGATCGTCCTCCAGGAACAGGGGATGCAGGAATTTTCCGCCCCCCGGTTCCGTCACTATAGAAGCCGCCCACCTGCCACCCGACCGCCGCCCCTCATGATGCTCCTGCGGGACGGCACCCGTTCATCGCGCCGTATTCACGAGGGCGCCCGATATCTGAGGATCGAGTCTTGACTGAGCAGCTGCGACTGATGGCCGTGCACGCCCACCCCGACGACGAGTCGAGCAAGGGCGCGGCCACCATGGCCAAGTACGTGTCCGAGGGGGTGGACGTGCTCGTCGTGACCTGCACGGGCGGGGAGCGCGGCGACATCCTCAACCCGAAGCTCCAGGGGGACACCTACATCCAGGAGCACATCCACGAGGTGCGCAAGAAGGAGATGGACGAGGCACGCGAGATCCTCGGCGTCAAGCAGGAGTGGCTCGGCTTCGTCGACTCCGGGCTGCCCGAGGGCGACCCGCTGCCGCCGCTGCCCGAGGGCTGCTTCGCCCTGGAGGACGTCGACAAGGCCTCCGGCGAGCTGGTGCGCCAGATCCGTTCCTTCCGTCCGCAGGTCATCACGACGTACGACGAGAACGGCGGCTATCCGCACCCCGACCACATCATGACCCACAAGATCTCGATGGTGGCCTTCGAGGGTGCGGCGGACGCCGAGAAGTACCCGGAGTCGGAGTTCGGCCCGGTCTTCCAGCCGCAGAAGCTCTACTACAACCAGGGCTTCAACCGGCCGCGCACCGAGGCGCTGCACCAGGCGATGCTGGACCACGGCCTGGAGTCGCCGTACGGGGACTGGCTCAAGCGCTGGGACGAGTTCGAGCGGGTCGAGCGCACGCTGACCACGCATGTGCCGTGCGGCGACTTCTACGAGATCCGCGACAAGGCCCTGATCGCCCACGCCACGCAGATCGACCCCGACGGCGGCTGGTTCCGGGTGCCCATGGAGATCCAGAAGAAGGTCTGGCCCACGGAGGAGTACGAGCTCGCGAAGTCGCTCGTCGATACTTCCCTCCCCGAGGACGACCTCTTTGCGGGCATCCGCGACAATGCCTAGCGTGAACGCACATCTGGCAATGACGCAGCTCGTCCCTCTCGCCAAAGAGGTCGACGAGAACAAGGTGACTCCCGGTGTCCTCGGCTTCATCGTGTTCGCGGTGATGGCCCTGGCCGTCTGGGGCCTGATGAAGTCCATGAACCGGCACATGGGGAAGGTCGACTTCAAGGAGTCGGCCTCCGACAAGGAGCCGGTGGGTGCCGGAGCGGGCGCGGAGTCGAAGCGCCCCGACGGCGACAGCTAGCGTCCCGGCGGCGCCGGCCGCCCGTCTTGATCGTCTGTTGTACGACGAGAGGGGCTGTCGCGTGCCGCCCTGCCCGGGTCGCGGCCTGCCGCCGATCGGCCTAGCGTGAGGTCTGCCGACACAGGGGGCCGAGCGGATGGGTACGACGTCATGGCAGACAGTCCGAGCATCGTGCTGGTGCATGGTTTCTGGGGCGGTGCCGCCCACTGGGGCAAGGTCATCGTCGAACTGCACAGGCGGGGCTTCGGCGCCCTGCACGCGGTGGAGAACCCGCTGACCTCGCTGGCCGACGACGCCGAACGCACCCGGACCATGGTCCGGCAGATCGAGGGGCCCGTGCTGCTCGTCGGCCACTCCTACGGTGGCGCGGTCATCACCGAGGCGGGCGACCTGCCCAATGTCGCGGGGCTCGTCTACATCGCGGCGTTCGCGCCCGACGCCGGGGAGAGCCCGGGGCAGATCAGCCAGGAGCGGCCGCCCGCGGCCTTCGAGAACATCGCCCCGGACTCCGACGGCTATCTGTGGATCAAGCAGGACGCGTTCCAGGAGAGCTTCGCCCAGGATCTGACCGCCGACGAGGCGCTGGTCATGGCGGTCACGCAGAAGGCGCCCCTCGGGTCGACCTTCGGCGATCCGGTCACGGCACCGGCCTGGCGTGCCAAGCCGTCCTGGTACCAGGTCTCCACCGCCGACCGCATGATCCACCCGGACAACGAGCGGGACATGGCCCGGCGGATGAACCCGCGCAAGACCATCGAGCTGGACGCCTCGCACGCCTCGCTCGCATCGCGGCCCGGCGACGTCTGCGACCTGATCGAGGCGGCCGCGCAGGAGACGGGCGGCAGCTGAGCCGCACGGCGCCGCACCGCCGGGCGCGGGCGGCCCCCGCTCAGCCGGGCTGCGGCACCGGGACGCCCATCACCTCCCGTGCGTGGCGGCTCGGCACCATGCCGAGGCGCCAGGCCTGCCAGCCCGTTTCGAGGTCGGCGCCGCGCTCCAGGAGGAGGCCGTACGCCTGGATGTACTCGTCGAGCTTGCCGTCGCGGACGGGGTGGCCCGCGCGGGCCAGCTGGGCGAGTTCCTCCTGGGCGACGGCCGTGCCGATCTCCCAGCCGCCCGGGGACGCGTACGGCAGCAGGGTGCAGCGCAGGAAGCGGGCCCAGTCCTCGCCGCGCCGGTCGCCGTAGGACGTGAAGAGGCCGATCGCCTCGTCGCAGAGGGCGAGCGCCTGCTGGGTGCGGGCGTTTCCGGCGTCCACGACGACCAGTTCCAGACACGTCCACGCCTCGCCGTGCGCGACGCCGATCCGCTGGAAGTCGGCGCGGGCGTCCACCAGGAGCTGGCGGGCGAAGCCGGAGTTGCGCAGCGAGCCGGTCTGGGCGGCGCGCTGGTCGCGGGTGACGCGCGCGGAGTGGTGGCGCGCGCAGGCCAGGCCGTACACGTCCCGCATCCGCGAGAACATCGTGCGGGCCCGCTCCAGATCGCGCACCGCCTGGTCGAGGCTGCCGGTCTCCTCCAGGGCCTGGCCCAGGTAGTACAGGGACCAGGCCTCGCCGCGCGCGTCCTCGTTGTCGCGGTGCCTGGACACCGCCTGGCGCAGGCCGTCGACCGCGGGCGAGGGGTCGCCGTCGACCAGGCGGGCGCGCGCCAGCTGCGTCATCGCCCAGGCCTCGCCGCGCGGGTCGCGGGTGCGGCCGTACAGATCGAGGGCGTCGCGCAGCTCGTTCTCCGCGCGCGGCACGTCGCCCATGCGCAGACAGAGCTGGCCGAGCTGGAAGTGCGTCCATGCCTCGCCGTGCACGGAGCCGCTCGCGCGGTGCAGGACCAGTGCCTTCTCCAGCTTGTCGAGGGCCTGCGCGAGGTGGGCGCGGTCGCGTTCCACCGCGGCGAGCGCGTGCAGCGTCCAGGCGCGGTCGCCGGCCAGTTCGTCGGCGGACTGCAGCTCCAGGGCGTCGTTGAGGCGGGCGGCCGCCTCCTTGAGGTTGCCCTGGTGGTGCAGCGTGATGCCGAGCGAGCCGAGGGCGCGGGCGGCGGCCGCGTCCTGGTGGGCCTCGAAGTAGAGGTCGACGACGGAGTTCAGTGTCGTACGGGACTGGTCGAGCTCGCCGAGCTGGCGGGCCGCGATGCCGGTGCGCCACTGCACGCTGCGACCGAGCAGGCCCTGGTCGATGGCCTGGGTGAGTTCGTTGATCTCGCCGAGGCGGTAGAGGTCGCCGCGCAGCAGGCAGTAGTCGCACAGGGCGCCGAGCAGGCTGAGTACGGCCTGCTGGTCGACGCCCTCCGCGTGCCGCAGCGCCGCCGTGATGAAGGTCGACTCGTCGTCGAGCCAGCGCAGTGCCGCGTCGAGGGAGGCGAAGCCGTGCGGCCCGAACTGGTCGGCGCGGGTGGACGTCTTGCCGTCGACGAGGCGGATGACGGTGTCGGCCAGCTCGCCGTAGCTGACGATGAGACGTTCCTGCGCCGCGCTGCGCTCGGCGGGTTCCTCCTCGTCAAGGAGGCGGGCCTGGGCGAAGGAGCGCACGAGGTCGTGCAGGCGGTAGCGGCCGCCGCGCACATGGTCGACGAGTCCGGCCCTGGCCAGCGCGGTGAGTCTGCGGCCGGCCTCCTTCTCGTCGGTGGCGAGCAGCGCGGCGGCCGCGGCCGCGCCGAGCGAGGCGCGGCCGGCGAGCGCGAGGCGGCGCAGCAGGCGCCGGGCGGGTTCGGCCTGGTCGGTGTAGCGCAGCCACAGGACGCGCTCCACGGGGTCCACCGGGCCGTACGCGGCGAGGTCGGCGGCCAGCTGGCGCGGTGTGCGCGGGCCGAGCGAGGAACCGGCGGCGCGCAGGGCGAGCGGCAGGCCGCCGCACAACTTCCGTACCTCGTCGGCCGATTCGGCGTCGTAGGGCCCGGAGAGGTCTTCGGCGGACTCCCGCAGGAGTTCCTCGGCGCCCGCCTCGTCCAGCGCGCCGACCGGCAGCAGGTGCACCCAGGCGGGCAGGTCGCGCGGGAGGTCGAGGGGCTCGCGGGCGGTGACGAGGACGAGGCTGTCGGAGCGCTCGGGGATGAGGGTGCGGACCTGCTCGGCGTCGGACGCGTCGTCGAGCACGATGGTCACAGGAAGGCCCGTCAGGTACTGGTGGTAGAGCTCGCTGAGCCGCTTCAGCTGCTGTTCCTGCGAGGAGCGTTCGCGGAAGAGGAGCTGTTCGCGGGGGGCGCCGAGGCGGTTCAGGAGGTGCAGCAGGGCGTCGCGGGTGGACAGCGGGGTCTCCTGCGGGTTGTCGCCGCGCAGGTCCACCACGCAGGCGCCGCGGAACTGGTCGCGCAGTTCGTGCGCGGCCCGCACCGCGAGCGAGGTGCGCCCCGAGCCCGGCGCGCCGTGCAGGACGACGACCGTGGGCCGGGTGTCCGTGCTGGCGCGCGCCGCGTGCACGTGCTGGGCGATGCGGGCGAGTTCGCCCCTGCGGCCGGCGAAGGGACCTATGTTCTCCGGGAGTTGGGTGAAGGACTGTTCGAGGACGGAGCGCCTGCGGGCCGCCGCGCTCTTGTCCGTGCCGCGCAGCTGGGGCGCCGTCTTCTTCTGTGTCCGGGTGCCGGTCGACGCGGCGAGGACCCGCTGCTGGTCGAGGAAGGGCCGGATGCCGCGGACTTCGAGCGCCGTCAGCCACTGCAGCCGCAGCTGTTCGGGCCCGCCGGGCTGGCTGAGCGCCCCGGCGCGGCGGCTGGCCGCGGGGACGTGCGATGCCGTCACCTTCACGACGGTGGCGGCGGCGCCCGCGACGGCGACGGCCACGCCGGTGCCGATGGCCGTGCCCGCGCTCGTGCCGAACGCCAGGTCGGAGACGCCCGCGGCGAGCGCGGCGACGACCGCGACCAGCAGGGGGGTGCCTGCCCCCTCGCGTGCGTAGCGCTGCCCGAAGGTGAGCTGGCCCGCCTGTGCCTCGTCGAGGGCCGCGGTGTACGCGCCGTACTCCTCCGCGGCCGTCTGCCCCATGGCGTCGAGCGCGCCGCGCGCCCGCGAGAGCAGCAACCCCGCGTCGACGCGCCCGCCCGAACGCCGGACCTCCTCCTCGACGGCCCGTGCCAACAGCCGCTCGGCCTCGGCCCGATGGCTGTCCCGCATATGCGTTCCCCCTCCGAGAGCAACAGTTGCCTGCGGTCACAAGTGTCCTGCGTACGGCGCGAGGAAGCGAGGGCGTCCACCGATCAGGGCAGGTGACCCCTCTCGTGCGGACACTCTGTCCCCTCTGTCAACTTGCCTTTACCATCGGTCTGTTGAGCGAAGAGTTGAACGAAAATCCACTGCGGCGGGGAGTGTGCGTTGTCCGAACTGTTCGGTGTTTCCACGGAACTCGCGCCCGCCTTCGTCGATGTCGCGAACCTTCTCGGCGCCTCCGTCCTGCGGTCGGCGTCCGACCGCATCGCCGATCAGTCGGTCGCGCGGGGCGAGGGCTTCTTCCGTCGCCTCTTCACCGCCAACGGCCGCGGGAGCGGCGGGCTTTCGACGGATGACGCGGAGCGGGCCGACGAACTGGACGCCCTCATCGAGCGGCTCGGCCCCGACGAACGGCGGCAGCTCGTCGAGGCGTTGCGGGCGTGGCTCGACGGGCCGCGGCAGGACCTCGACGAGGGGCATCTCCTGCACCACGTACGACGGATCGCGCAGCCCCAGGCCGCCCCGGTCACGTACAACACGGCCCATGCGTACGCCCCCGGCTCCATCGCGGCGAACTCGATCGGCACGATCCATGTGCAGGGCGACAGCGGTGCCGAGGGCCGGGGACCCCAGGGGCGGAGCGGCTCCGAGGGCGAGAGGTGACCGTTCCGGGTACGGGCCCCGACTCCCACAACATGGCGAGAGCGACCGGGCCGCAGGGCCTGGCCGCGAACACCATCGGGAATCTGACGCTGATCCAGAAGGTCATCAGGATCGGCACGTCGCTCGTGGCGGGCTGGCTGCTGTTCGCCGCGGTGCTCGTGGTCGCCGTCATCGCCATGCTGCTCTGGCCGGAGAACGGGGCGGCGGGCCAGTCGGGCACCTTCGCCCTCTTCCTCGGCCTGCTGCTCGCCGCCGCGGCCGGGGCGGTCGTCCACATCGTCAGGAGCAGCGGCACCGCGGACACCCCCGGCAGCGCCCGCCGGTTCGTGTGGGTACCGATCATCTCGGTCGTCTGTGCCGCGCTGGCCGGCTGGAGCCTCATCCGCCTCGTCGACAACAGCGAGGTCGACGTGGCGGTCACGTACCAGGGCGAGCAGCCGCTCGACGGCAAGGACAACCGGAAGCTGACCCTGACCGTCCGCGCGCCCGCCGCCGACGAGCGGCGCGACCGGCTCCGGCTCTCGCTGACCATCAGGGACGACAGGCCGGACACCCCGACCTGCGTCCACAAGACCAGAGCCACCCTCACCGCGCTCACCGCGAACGTCACCCCGCAGGTGTCCGACGTCGCCGCCCGTTCCACCGTCGACTACGACCTCGGCGGCCGGCAGGGCGACGTGCGGTTCGAGATCTATCTGCGGACCGACCCGGGCTGCACGATGCGGGTGGAGAAGGCGATCGGCACCCTGCACAACGGCTGACCGCGCCGACCGGACGTACGACGGCCGCCCCCGCACCGGCCGACCGCAGCACACGACGACCGAACGAACCGCCCGCCGGGCCAGGAGCGAGGGATCAGATGACCGCAACGGCACGACGCCGGTGGACGGCGACGGCCACCGCAGCCCTGCTCTGGCTGCCCCTCGCGGGCTGCGGGGGCGACGACGAGGCGCCGTTCCTGAAGGACGGCATGCGGGTGGGCGCCAAGAGCGACCAGCCGGGCACCAGCTACTCCCCGCACGACGGCGAGTTCAACGGCCTGGACATGACCGTCACCCGTGAACTCCTCGGCAGGGCGGGCGTCGAACCGCCGTACTTCAGCGGCGTCCTGTCCAAGAACCGGGGGAGCGCCCTGCGCGACGGGCACCTCGACCTGGTGGCCGCCACCTACTCGATCACGGCGGACCGGATGAAGCCCGAGGAGGAGGGCGGCGAGGATCTCGACTTCGTCGGCCCCTACGCCTCCACGCAGCAGGGCGTCCTCGTCCGCTCCGCCGACGCCGACGAGCTGCGGAACCTGGGCGATCTGAACGGCAAGCAGGTCTGCGTCTGGCGGGGCACCACGTCCGCCACCGAGATGAAGCGCGAGGCGTACCGGAAGATCTCCGTGCGGACCGAGGAGGACGCCGGGTACTGCGTCAAGGCGCTCCTCGCCAAGGAGGTCGACGCGGTCTCCACGGACCGGCTCATCCTCTACGGGTTCATGGAGGAGCACCCCTCCCTGAAGGTCGTGCCCGGCATCAAGTTCAACAGCGTGCCCAACGACTACGGCATCGCCATGGCCAAGGGACATCGCGAGGACTGCGAGAAGCTGCGCGATCTCCTGACGGCGTACGTGGACAGCGCCGACTGGGACCGCGACGTCCAGAACAACCTCCCCGCCATGCCGAGGGCCGAGCGGGACGAGGCCAAGCCGACCGCCCAGGAGATCTCCGACCTGTCGTGCAGGGACAAGCCGGCGAACAGCGGCGAGGACTGAGCGGGACTCAGCGGTCCGCCGATTCGATCCAGTAGGTCCGGGCCCGTCGCCTGCGGCGTCGCGTCAGCGGGTCGTGCAGGAACCGGCTCGCCAGGCCGAGCGGGGTGGCGATCACGTAATAGACGATGACGAGCATGATGTCTCGCACGACCTCCGTGGTGAGTGCGGTGGGCGGGGCGGGGCGGTTCAGTCGAGGGGAATGTCCGCGCGCCAGTCGCCCTCCTCGGACCAGGCGGGCTGCTCGCTTTTGTGCAGCAGGAAGTTGCCCATCGCAAGCATGTCGATGTCCGTGCGCATGAAGCAGGTGTACGCGTCGTGCGGCGAGTTCACGATCGGTTCGCCGCGTACGTTGAACGACGTGTTGACCAGGACCGGGCAGCCCGTCCGCGCCTTGAAGGCGGTCAGCAGCCGGTGATACGCGGGGTTGCTCCCGGAGCCGACCGTCTGCACGCGCGCGGAGCGGTCGACATGAGTGACGGCGGGGATCGTGGACCGCTGCACGCGCAGCAGGTCGATGCCGGTCGCGCCGGTCTCGGTCACCGGGAGCTGCCGGGCCGCCGCCACCGGCGCCACCACCAGCATGTACGGGCTCTCCTGGCGGAGGTCGAAGTAGTCCTTCGCGTCGTCGGCGAGCACGGCGGGTGCGAACGGGCGGAACGACTCCCGGAACTTGATCTTGAGGTTCATCGCGGACTGCATCGCGGGATCGCGGGGATCGCCCAGGATGGAGCGGGCGCCGAGCGCCCGGGGCCCGAACTCCATGCGGCCCTGGAACCACCCGACGATCTTGCCGTCGGCCAGCGCCGCGGCGACATCGTCGGCCAGGCTGCCGGGGTCGAGGCGGTGGTGCGGAATCCCGTGGCCCCGCAGGTACTCGGCGATCTGCGCGTCGCTGAAGGCGGGGCCGAGCAGCGAGCCGGACATCGCGTCCCCACCACCGCCGACGTGGTCGCGCGCGGCTCCGCGCTCCATCGCCACCGCCGTCGCCGCCCCCAGCGCCCCGCCCGCGTCTCCGGCGGCGGGCTGGATCCACACCTCGTCGAAGATCCCGCTCCTGACGATCTCTCCGTTGGCGACGCAGTTCAGCGCCACGCCGCCGGCCAGACAGAGCGTGGACTCCCCGGTGCGCTCCCGCGCGGTGCGCGCCAGGCGGAGCATCACCTCCTCGGTGACGCTCTGGACGGACGCGGCCAGATCGAACTCGCGCTGGGTGAGCGGCCCTTCGGGGGTGCGCCGCGGGCCGTCGAAGAGCTTCTCGAACGCCCGGCCCGTCATCACCTGCCCCCGCAGATACGCGAAGTACCGCATGTCCATGTGGAACGAACCGTCCGGCTTGATGTCGATCAGCCGTTCCTTCATCAGGTCCGCGTACCGGGGCCTGCCGTACGGGGCCAGGCCCATCAACTTGTACTCGCCGGAGTCGACTTTGAAGCCGCAGAAGTACGTGAGGGCGGAGTACAGCAGTCCCAGCGAGTGCGGGAAGCGGATCTCGGCCAGCGGCCTGAGCCCGGTGTCCCTGCCGTGCCACAACGTGGTGGTGGCCCATTCGCCCACGCCGTCCACGCACAGCACGGCGGCCGACCGGTACGGACTGGGGTAGAAGGCCGAGGCCGCGTGCGACTCGTGGTGGCGCCGCGCCACGATGTCCGGCACCCGCCCGCGGCCCAGTGACGCGAGCTCGCGCCGTACGACGTCGAGCGTCCTGAGCTTGCCGCCGGGCCGCAGCCAGCCCGGCAGCGTCTCCCGGAAGGAGGCGAGACCGGTGGGCGCGGCACCGATCAAGGTGGCGAGCACCCTGCGGAACTTCAGCCGCGGGTCTTCGTAATAGGCGACCGCGGAGACGTCGCCGAGGGACGCCCCCAGCTCGTCGAGGCAGTAGCCGACCGCCTGGGCGGGGAACGAGGGGTCGTGCCGTTTCCTGCTGAAGCGCTCTTCCTGCGCCGCCGCGACGGGGACTCCGTCGCGTACGAGCGCGGCCGCGCTGTCGTGGTAGAAGGACGAGATTCCGAGCACCAAGTCAGACACCGCTGTGTTCCTCCGCCCCTGGCATGACCGTGGTGGCGCCCCGCCACCGGCTTCCCGCGGGCCGTCCGCCGCGCGCGGCCCTGCGGGCCAGGAAGCCGGACGGCGGGTTGAGGGAGCGGTAGCCGACCCGCACCCGTTCCCAGACCTCCGCCCGGCTGCCCGGCCCGAGCGGGTCGGAGAGCCGGGCCATGAGGGTGTCGACGGCGTCGGCCGCCCATGCGGAATGCCCGGTGGCGACGTTGTCGATGGTGTTGTGGATGTCCACGAAGCGGGTGCTGAAGCCGTACTTCCGCAGGGCGAGCCCGGCCCGCCGGTAGGTGCCGCCCACGCCGGACAGCTCCATGGCCAGATTGAGGCCGAGCACCTCGGGCAGGAACGTGCGCGGAAAGCGCCCGACGCACAGCCAGTAGACGGGCAGTTCGAACGACGCGTCGCGAAAGCCCGGCCAGTGCGCGAACTCCGGTGACGCCGTCGGCGGCAGGACGACGTCCATCTCCTCAAGGACCTGGCGGTAGATCAGGGGATGGTTGAGTCCGGTCTCGCCGTTGCCGAGTTCGTCCCAGTAGGTCGCGAAGAGGGAGTGGCCGATGTCGGACGACGCCAGTTCGTAGTCGGTGAAGCCCTGCAGCCAGCTTCCGTCGATCAGGGTGAGCGGCGCCGTCTGCACGGCGTCGTCCACCACGGCCTCCCGCGACGGCAGCGGGGTGTCCGCGCTCTCCTCGAACTGCGTTCCGTGCCGGTCGTGTTGGGCCTGGAGCCAGGGTCGCAGGCCGTCGGTCGTCCATCGTTCGGGGAGCGGTACGGAACGGGCGTCCATGCGGTACCGGGCGCGTGCCAGCCATCTCCGTACGTACCGCAGGCACCAGGCGTCGACCGCCGGGCTGCAGGTGCGCACCATGAGCGTCCGGTACGCCTCGCGCAGATCGCGTGGGCCGTCGCCGGAGGGGGGTGCGGTCTCCAGGAGGGCGGGCAGCTTCGCGAGGTGCCGTACGGCGGGGGCCGGGGAGCTGGTGTCTTCGTCGGTCTTCCGGGGGCCGGGTCCGTCGAGCGCGTCGATCCACCGGCTGATGACGGTGAGGTCGTCGGGCGAGAAGACCCGGAACATCGGGCCGCGTTCGCCGACCAGCGTCGTGACCAGGGGGCTGGCACCGGAACGTCCGGGTCTGACGAGCCTGCTGCGCGCCAGGACGTCGAGGAACGGTTTCGGGTCGTCCCGGCAGTCCTTCAGCCACTCCGACAGCGGCCGGTCTGCGAGGGATACGTCATGGTGATAGACCGAGCCTTCCCTGGCGCGCTGACGCATCAGCTCGGCCATGTCGAACTCGGGGTCGAGCGAAGCGCGCAACTCGACCTGCAACGCCTCGACTTGGCCTCTCAGGGTGGCCAGCGCCCAGCCGAAGCCCGCGTATACGCGGGCCGCCGCTTCGGGACCGGCCCGCACCAGGGTGTCCGCGAGGGCGCGGCACCGCTCCGTCGGCGAAGGACCGTCGTCCCGGGCCCGCGAGCAGTCGAGCGCCGCCCAGTCGGCGGGCAGTTCCCTGTCGACCAGGGCGAGCGGCGGGGGCGGCCCCACGGCGCGCAGGCACAGGTCCGCGCCGATGAGCTCCTCGCGGAAGTCGTCGGGCCGTCGGCTCATCAGGAGAAGGAGGGCCGGGAGGCGGAACGCCGTGTCCGTGATCCGCGGGTCACCGGCGAGGCGGGCGAGCGGTACGGCGTTCTCCGAGACCCGCAGCAGCCGGAGCAGGCCGAGACAGGCGCTGCCCCTTGCGGCGCCCGGGTGGCCGACGCCGACGTCGGAGGCGTAGAGCGCGAGGATGCGCAGGGACGTCGGGGCGTCCGCGGTGCCCGGGGCGGTCAGCCACTGGAGCCAGGCCCCGGACGCCAGACCGAGCGGCGCCCAGCCAAGGGCCGCCCTGCGGGCGAGGCGCCGGTGCCCGTCGCGGTCGGCGAGGTCTCCCACCGCCCGGAACGCGTCCGCCGCCGCGGACGACCACGCGGCGGCCTCCCGGATCAGGTCGTCGAGCGGCCGGTCGGTGTCGATGGCGGACTGGCGCAGCTCCCCGCGGACCAGGTCGGTCAACTCGCCGCCGGGGACGAGGACTTCGGGGTCGGCGGCGCGGGCGTAGAGCCGTCGGAAGGTGGAGTCGGCGTCGGCGCCTCGCGCGGGCGAGGCGGGCGGGATGACGCCGCTGCGTCGTGCGTCATCGTGCATGGGCGCTCCCTGGTGGTGGACCTAGTACACGGGTCGGGCGGAGTCGCGCACTTTCAGAACATCGGGTAGATCGACGCGTCGCCCTTGCGGCCCTTGCGCTTGGTGCGCCGGAACACCTTGTTGATGATTTTGCGCAGGAAAGACATGTCTTGCCCCTCGCTAGAGCAGCGCACGCACGGCGTAAGAGCGGCGCACGCACTGCGTATTCGTGGAAGCCGGAACCTAGGAGAGCTCTAGTTCTTCCGCCATGATGCGGGCGGCGATGTCATGGCCCATGTCGTTGTAATGCACGCGGTCGACGAAGAGCCAGTCGTCCTCGGTGGTCGCATCGGCGAAGACGGGGTTCAGGTCGAAGAACCGGACTCCCTGCTTTTCGCAGCCGGCCCGGAGTTCCGCGGCGAAGGACTTGGCGACCTCCGGTGTCGCGACGTCTCCGTAGAGTTCCTCCCAGACGCCCCGCTGGTAAATCCGGTCCCTCTCCTCGAAGAGGACCGTCTCCTGCGGCGTGGAGGTCTGGCGCATCCACCGCGACATCGGCTGGAGAACGTAGGTGATGCGCGTTTCGGGCCCGGCCATGCGCCGCCAGACGTCGAGCTGACGAAGTGTCATTTCCGTGGCGGAGCCGATGACCGTGGTGATGTCGCGGCGTACGTCGTCGAACGTCGCGACCGCGGGAGTGCCGGAGCCCGATTTCGTCCGGCGGCCGAAGCGCTTGGCCGGGCCGCGGTTCTGCTCCCGCAGCTCTTCCATCTTCTCGAAGTACTCGCCGCAGAAAAAGAAGGCTCCGTGATCGCCCTGCTGCCACTCGGGAAGTCGCGCGAGCATCATGGCATTGACGCCCGAGTAGATGACGACCTCGCTGACATTCCCGAGCAGATGCCGGTACAGCGTGAAAAGCAGGGCTTCCTGCGTCGGGTTGAAGCAGTGGCCCGCGAAGTTGAGCCAGGGCTCCGAAGGCGCGTACCGGCTCCACAGCAGAGAGGACAGCGTGCTCGCGTCGCCGGTGGCGCCCACGCCGAGTGCGGTCGAGCCGCCCGTGAGAATGCGTACCGGACCCGGCGGGACGTGCCCCGCGGCGGACGCCTGGATTCCGTCGGGACCGGTGCTGATCCTGAACCCGGCCCGGTCGGTACGGATCGCCTGAGAGGAGAAATCACCGCGTCCGAAGTACATGAGGTACGGCAGGTAGCGGCGCTGGGCGGCGTCGTTGAATTCGTCGTAATCCCGCATCTGCGGCGTCAGTTCATACCGTTTGAGCGGCGCGGGCGCTCGTTTCGACCGGTCGCTCATCGCGCGACCGGCACCGGGACGCCGTGCGACGCGGGGGCGTCGTTGCAGACCGTCCAGGGGGCGCGCGCCGACCAGGACGCGGGCCCGTACGCGTCGGCGCCGTGCCGTTCGAGCAGCGGGGCGGGCACCAGCGAGGTGTAGTCGCCGCCGCGGCGCATCACCGCCTCCTGGTCCGTCGGTTTGTAGTAGTCCATCGGATGCGGATCCGCCCCGAAGTCGCCGAACATCCGGCGCAGGCGCGGCGAGAGGTCGTCGAGGACCTCGCGCGGCTGTGCGTGGTAGTCGTGCGAGCGGTGCCACAGGTGCCCGAAGCGCAGGATGAAGCTCTTGCGCGGCGCGCGGACGTTGCAGTCGACGGCGTGCCACAGCGAGTACGGGAACAGCAGTACGTCACCGGGCTGTGCGCGGACGGTCAGGGCCCCGGGGACGCCGCCCGCGCGCTGCTGCTCGTTCATCCGCTCGATGTCGGTGAGGGTGGGCGCGGGCCAGGTGTGGCTGCCCGGGAGCAACAGGAAGTTCCCGGACCGGGGTTCGGACACCTCGGTGAGGAAGATCTGCGCCTTGGCCTGCAGGCTGGGGCCCGAGTGGTCGACCTTCACGCCGTGCATCGCGGGGCCGCCGTCGACGTGCCAGGGCTCGTGGGGCGCGAGGTCGATGTCGCGGTGGAAGACCTCGCTGCCCAGCACGTGCAGGCCCTCGCCGAGCAGCGAGACCATCGGCCCGACCAGGCGTGGGTGGTCGAGGAAATAGGCGAGTGCGCGTTCCTGGGCTATTGCGTTCCGTACCCGTACGAGGTCTTTTCTGCTGCCCTCGTTGAAGTAGCTGGGGTGATACGGAACCACATCTTCATCGGCGGCGGTGAGGGCATGCACCGCGCGGTCGACGATCTCCCGCCCGAAGTCGACCTCGGCCTCGTTGAACAATCCGCGTAGATGGAGGTATCCCTGCGTCGCGTACTGCGAGAGTTCCTCATCGCTGAGCCCATGCCAGTCACGGTCAATCTTGGTCACCACGTACCCCGTTCAAACCCTGTCGTCAAGGAGTTTCATAACCACGAGATAATGTTCTGGAGGCAGCCGGACATCGCGCTTCGTTGAACGAAAAGCTAAACACCGGGCCGGGAGTGCGTCAACACCCCGACAGCGCCCCGTCGCCCATTCCCGTCCTGCCCTTGCCGTGCACCAAGCGGCCCGCTAGCTTTTCCGGGTCTGCGTTCCTGCCGGAAGAACGGACGCAGTGGTACGGACAGGAAGAAACATCAGAGAGCGGATGGATGTTAACTGAAATGAGCCCTTTCACATGGCGATGACGGATGCGGCTGGGATGAGCCGAGGCATGTACATCGGGGTCCTGGGGCTCGACGGGGCAGGCAAGACCACGGTTGCCCGTGCCTTGACGGGGCGCCTCGCGGACCAGGGATATAAGTCCGAGTTCATCCGATGGCGAGACATTGCCGCCCAAGTCGATAGAATCGACTTTCCATCCCGTACCCTGCGTCAACTTCTCGTGGAGACCTGGCGGTCGCGCTACGGCGGCGCGATGGACGCACCCTCGCTCCGCGTCCAGCACGGCTCGGCCGTTTATGAGGATTTCACCCGCGACAAACTGGAACAAGCAGGCTCCAACGAACCGGTCGACGTCCACCGCTCCGGCATGGCGGCATCCGCGATGCTCGAATTCGTCGCCGACATGTTGATCCAGGCGGAGTTCATCAACGAGAGCGTGTCCAGCGGCCGGATCGTCGTCACGGAAAGCTTCGGCTACAAGAATGTGATGAAGGTGCTGAGGGTTGCCGAAGAGGTCCCGCGTGACGACCTCGCGCGGGATGTCATCGCCAAGATGCGCGACTTCATCGCCGACGCCTATTCCACCCGGTTCATGCAGCCCGATATCGGCATCTTCCTGAAGATCACGCCGGAAGAGTGCTACCGGCGCATCACCGCGCAGCGCGGCGGCGTCGGGCCGGTCGAGGACATGGGATTCGCGGGCCGGGCCGGCCGGGAGTCCTTCATGGAGCTGCAGAGCGGTCTGTTCGCGGAGTACGAGGCGATGGCCACCCAGTGGGGCTGGCACACCGTCGACGTCAACGACGCCTCTCCCGCGGAAGTTCTTGACGCCGTCAACGACATCGTGGTCGCCGAAGTCGCGTCGGCGCAGCACCCTCGATGAGCCACCCCGGCGTGCGCGCCAGGACGGGGGAACCGCTGGATCACGTCCCCGGGGTCGTACGCGATGAACTGGGGCTGCGCCGGGCGCGCCCGCTCAGCGGTG
Source organism: Streptomyces sp. NPDC059002 (assembly GCF_042740435.1). Taxonomy (NCBI): domain Bacteria; kingdom Bacillati; phylum Actinomycetota; class Actinomycetes; order Kitasatosporales; family Streptomycetaceae; genus Streptomyces; species Streptomyces sp. NPDC059002. The sequence goes on from NZ_JBHYJI010000019.1 coordinate 54,274, forward strand.
GCGGCACTCCCGCGCACGTGTATGTGTGCGAGGGTGAGGACCGGAAGGCCTCGGTGGTCAAGGTCCTGCACGCGGGAGCGGGCACGGTGGACGGCCACGACCTGGACTCCTTCCTGCTCAAGCCCGCGCAGATAGCCCGGATCCACCGGGAACTCCCGGGCCTGTCGCCCTACTACGTACCGCTCATCGGGCGCTGGCAGGGGCCCGGCTGGGGTGCGTACGCCATGCCGTGGGTCGACGGCGTCCCGCCCACCACGCTGCTGGACGACGAGCATCAGGGCGAGCGGCGGTTCCTCGCGACACTGCGGTCGGTGTACACGGTGCTCGGCGCGCACGGCTACGCGGCCGACACGGTGCCGACGCCGCCCGGGCACGGCAGCGGCACCCACATGGGCCGTCTGGAACGCCGACTCCCGCTGCTGCGACGGCACTTGGGGCCATTGGTCGACAGGGACCTGCGAGTGAACGGCCAACCGGTGCCTGCCGCGCGCGAGTTGCTCCGCCGCGCCGCCGCCCGGCCGGACGTGCTCGCCACGGTCGAACCGGCCCGCCTCCACTACCCGGTGCACGGCGACCTGAACTTGGGCAACCTCATGGTGCGCGCCGGTGACGGACCCGACGGCACGTCCGACGGCACGAGCGGCCCGCACTTCACCGTGCTGGACCCGCGAGGCATCGAAGAGCACTGGGATCCGGTGTACGACGCGGCCAAGTCGCTGTTCAGCCTGACCCTCTTCGACGCCGCGATGAGCGGCGGATTCGAGATCAGCGGGGGATCCGGGATCAGCGGCGGTTCCGGGTTCAGCCGCGGTTCCGGGAGCGGGGACGCTTCCGCTGACTTCGAGGTCCGACTGCGCGGCCCGAACCCGGCGTACAGCAGTGCCGCGGAGGGCGTGCCCGCCACCCTGTCGACGGTGGAGTTCTTCCGCGGCCTCGGCTCCGGCGACCCGTTGTGGCCCCGCAGGCTGCTGTACTCGCACGCCTTCCATGTCCTGTCGGAGGCGGCCTGCAGGCTCTCCGACCGAACGGTCCGTGCATTTCCCGGTGTGCACGGCTGGGCCGCCCGGCGCGAACTCGCCCTGGGCCTCTACCTCAGCGGACTGCTCCTGCTCGACGACCTGTTGTCCGGGCCCGCCGAACCCGAAGACGACCCCGCGGCCCATCTGGGCTGCCTGGCCACGATCAACCGGCCGGCCAGGGCTTCCTCATTCCTGAAGCGATGAGAGGTTTTCCGTGGAACTGACCGTCAACCAGCTGGCAGAGCGACGTCTTTCAGATTTCTTCCACAAGGCAGAGGGGAGCGGTCCCGAGGCACTCTTCGCGGACCCGGCGGCGGTGGCCGCCGCGGTCGCGGACGGATCCGATCCGCGGCTCTACTCCGCGGCCCGTGACGCGCTCGCGCCCCGGGTGACCAAGCCCGGCCGGGGAGGGCGGCTCGGGCAGGGGTTCGGGGCCACGCTGTGGTCCGCCGACCTGGTGACCTACGAGGGCGGCACGCTGCCCGGCGGTGAGCCGTTCCGCTCGACCGGGCACTGGAACCCCGCCGACCAGCTGGAGATCTTCCAGGTGTTCAGCGGGCGCGTCCTCATGCTGACCAGTGTGCTCGACGAGTCGGGCGACCAGTCGTACGTGAGCTATCAGGAGTGCGGGGCAGGGGAGTTGGCGGTGGTGCCGTTCGGCGCCTGGCATCTGACGTATGTGCTCGACGGTCCTGCCATGGTGTTCAACATCTACTCGGGTCCCGCCGACGTCGCCGGTGGCGGGACGGGCACCGATGCCGCCGCGTACAGCACGTTCTCGAAGTACCGCTCGCACCGTGGACCGGCCGAGGTCACGGCCACCCGCTCCGGCACGGGGTTCGACATCGCCCTGTCGGCGAAGTGGCGCGAGGCGTGCGGCGACCCGATAGAGGTGTCGTGCCCGACGTGGCTCGACGCGCACATGCCGCCGAGCGGTCTCCTGACCGACCTGCACGTGTCCGGATCGGACGCCGATCTCGACGCGCTGCTGGCCCTGGGGGGCACGCTCTCCGACGCGAGGCCCACGCCGACCACTGTGCTGGCACGGTGAGTTCATTGCTCCTCGGTGTCCCGGCAACCGGACACACGGTGACCGTCCAGTGCCGCAGGGAGACCGCATGACCGACGTGGCCGTGTGCGGCCTCGGCCTGATGGGCGTGCCGGTCGCGACCCGGCTGGCCGAGGCCGGATTCCGGGTCAGGGTGTGGGACAGGACCCCGGCCAAGGCCGCCGCCTTCGCGGGCGGCGGCGGGGTGACCGTGGCGCCGACCCCGGCCGCGGCCTCATCGGGCGCGCGGGTGGCCGTCGTGCTGCTGAGCGACTTCGACGCCGTACGTACGGTGGTGGGCGGGCCGGAGGGGATCGCGGCGGGTCGGCCGCAGGTGATCGCGCAGATGTCGACGATCGCACCGCAGGAGACCCGCGCCCTCGCCGAACAGCTGCCGCCGGACGTCCAGTTGCTCGACTCGCCGGTCACCGGCAGCGTCCCGCAGGCGGCCACCGGCCGGCTCCGGGTCCTGACCGGCGGCGACGACACGGCATCTGCCGCTGCCCTTCCGGTACTTGAAGCCCTGGGGACGGTGGTGCCCTGCGGCCCCCTGGGTGCGGCGTCAGCGCTCAAGTGCGTCCTGAACGCCTGCGTCTCGCCCATGATGGCGCTGCTCGCAGAAGGCCTCGCGCTGGGCGACAAGTTGGGCCTTGACGAAGAGCTGCTCCTCGACGAACTCGAACGCACCCGGGTCGGCCCGCTCGTCGTCCGCAAGCGGGCGATGATCGAGAGCGGCGCGTTCCCCGCGGACTCGCGGCTGCGGCTCTTCGCCAAGGACATGGAGGTCGCGGAGGCGACCGCCGCGGCCTCCGGGGCCCGGCTGCGGCTCGCGCGCGAGGCGCGACTCCTGGCCGCGGAGGCCATGGCCGCGGGCTGCGGCGATCTGGACTACTCGGCGCTGACGGGGCATGTGCGCGGGCAGAAGCTGCCGTGAAGTCGGCTCGGCCAGGGATCGTGCCCCGCGGGGGCGCGGGGCTGTTTCGATATGCGGCTCCGCCGCAAAGGGGGTCCCCCTGCTCGAACGAAGTTGAGAGCTTGGGGGAGCGACCAGCCCCCACCGGCCCGCGGATGACGCACGCCACTTCCCGCGGAGCGCTCAGTAGAGGCGCTTGGCGTAATTCCGCGGCGCGTAGTGCTCCTCCAGTTCCTGCACGGTCTCCGGGGTTTCCTGCACCGCCTTGATCACCGTGGCGATCGAGGGAAGCGTGTCCGCCTGCCAGGTCTCCGGCTGCCAGAGCCCGGACCGGATCAGCGACTTGGGGCAGTTGTAGGCGACTTCCTCAAGGTCGACCACGAGCGCGACCACCGGTCGGTTCCCGCGATGCGTCATCGCGTCGAAGAACGGCGCGTCCCGCACGACCCGGGCCCGCCCATTGATGAGCAGCACCGAAGTGGAGCCGGGCACCAGGGAGATGATCCCGATGTGCGGATTGGCCAGCACGTTGAAGAGGCTGTCGCCCCGCTTGTTGCCGGGCCGCTCGGGGAGGGCGATCGTCGTGTCGTCGAGCACGTGGAAGAGCTGCCCCGCCGGGTCGCCCCTTCCGGACGCCGTGCACCTGCCGTGTACGTCCGAGGTGGCAAGGACGCAGTACGGCGAGGCGGCGAGCCACTGCTTGTCGTACGCGTGCAGCCGGGGACGCCCCCGGTTCAACGCGCGCTGGTTGGGCTCGCCCAGCAGCCCGCGCAGTTCATCGGCGGAACCAACCTCTGTGTACCCTGCGTGCTGCTGACTGAGTGTCATGGGGCCCTAACGGTTGCGGGGTTGTGGCGGGCGTCGACCGAGGTCGCACACGAGCGGCGACGAGGGCTCAGACGCCTTCGGTGTCCGTGCGCACCGCGGTCACGGCGACGGTGGTGTAGTGCATGGTGAAGCCGCCGCCCATCCTGTCGAGCACGTCCGCGGTGGCCTTCAGCACCTCGGCGAGTTCGTCCGGCGAGAGTTTGGCCAGGGCGGTCTGGGTGGGGACCAGGGCGAGCCACTCGTCCCGGGAGTACGTCCGCTCCCAGTCGAACCGCCACTCCTCGGGTTCGCTGAAGCTGCCCGTCCGCCGGATCCCGTCAGCCATCTTGTCGAACATCGGCTGGTAGAGGTCCATGGCGGTCCTGCGACGGCCCGCGGAGTCGAACTCGCTCTCGGGGGCGACTCGTTGGTACGCCTCTGCGGAGCGCGTCGTCCAGGCGGGCAGCGTCGTCCCGCCGACGGCTTCGACCAGCTCGTGCGGGGTGTGGGAGGAGTGGTGGAAGGGTGCGAGCACGCCGCCGGGCCGCAGTGCTTCCGCAGCCTTGGCCGCTCCGGCCTCCGGGTCCACCCAGTGCCAGGCCGTCCCCGCGACGACCGCGTCGAACGTGCGGCCCGCCGTCGCCCAGGTCTCGAACTCGGTGACCTCGACCTCGACACCGGTGCCGCGGGCGTACTCCGCCATCCGCGCGTCGGGGTCGACGCCGAGCACGGTGCATCCCGCCGCCTGGAACTGCCGGGCCTCGATGCCCGTGCCGCACCCGGCATTCACGAGTGCGCGCCCGGGCATGGCGGCGACGATACGAGAAATCAGCGCTTCCGGATACGTGGGCCTCGACTGGTCGTAAAGGGCCGCGTCGCCGCTGAAATACGTGAAGGGCTTACCCTTCCGTGAAAGAGCAGGCATGCGGGACAGCATGATCGGGCGCCGTCCCGCTGTCAATGCGCGAGTAAGCGATGTCCGGCGGTCTTTTCGGGCAATTCGGCGGCCGTGGAAGGCAGTTGTCGAGCAGGTCCGATGTGTTGGTTATGAGGGCTCGCTGAATTCATGGGGCGGACAGCAGCAGAACGTTCGGCACTTGCTGTGGTGCCGCAGTTCGCAGGAGGCCATATCCGATTCCGGCGGCCCCGTCCAGAAGGCCGGGCGTCCATGTGCCCCGGGGAACACCGGTGATCACCTGGTCGGCGAGGACCCTTCGGGCGACCCCGGATGCCGCGTCCTGTGCGGTGCGCAGCATTTCCTCGCTGTCCATGTGCGCTGCCGTGGTGAGGAGCGCTTCGACGAGGCCGAGTGTGCCGTGACAGAGCGAATCGTTGTCGACCCCTTGGATTACGGCTGATTCGACGAGTTCGAGCCCGCGATGCCGCTGATGCCCGAGGCCGCCGATGAGCCGCTGCTGTGCCGCGTCGGCCATGACGAGACCGGCGTTCCCGCGGCACCAGGAGACGGCGTCGAGACGCACACCGTCGCTGCGTTTGCGTGCCGAGGCCGCCTTGTCGTGGAGCGCCGTGTCGCCCGTCAGGGCCGCGACGGCCGTCAGCGCGTGGGCCCTGCCCTCCTGGCCGTGGGCGAATCCCGGAGTGTCCGGCTCCGCCGCGTCGGCAAGCCGCTCCCCGGCGGCACGGGCGGCCGCCAGGGTCCGGGCGTCGGGGTCGGCCCGGTGGAGGGCGGCAAGTGCCAGGGCCGCCCCGGCCACTCCGGTGAGTACGTCCGAAGGCTGCGGTGCGTCGAGGGCCGCGGTGAACGCGGGGACGAGCCGACGCGCGGAGCGGTGGAGTTCCGGGGCGTCCCAGATCGTGCCCGTCCGGGTCAACAGGTAGAGGACGCCGCCCAGTTCGTCGTACGCCCCGATGCCGAGACCCGACAGCTCGTCGGGCTCGGGCATGTCGTCGGGGTCCATGAGGGCGGCGAGGATGTCCTGGGCCAGCGCGCGGTAGCGGTCGGTGCCGGTGAACCGGCCCAGCTCGGCGAGGAAGAGCGCGATACCGCTGACGCCCCGGTAGAGCCCCATTCCGGCGGCATCCAGGAACCAGTAGCGGTCGCCCGCCAGTTGGAGGGAAGGCCATTCGATCAGGCCGTCGTCGCCCTGGATCGCGGAGTCGCAGATCCGGTCCCCGATGCGGCGGGCGGCGGAGACGGCGAGGTCGGCGTCGAGACCGCCGGACTCGGCCTCGGCCCCGGCCGCGGGCCGGAGGGCCGGGACCGCGGGCCGGGGGACCGGCCGGCAGAGATGGCCGCCTTCCTGGCGCGTGGCGAGCGACGTCTCGATGAACCAGATCTGCTGCGGCAGGTCGCTCTCCGAGAAGGACGCGAGGCGTTCCCGCACGCCGTCCGCGCCGCTGCGGGAGAAGAAGTCCCGCTGCAGGACACCGGAATGGTCCCCGAGGTCGGTGCTGTCGGGGAAGGTGTGGAAGCTGGGGATGTCGCCGCACGCGAGCTGGCGCCACTCGCTGTCCTCGACCGCATGGAGGGTGTCGTTCCGCGCGAGGCTCCCGAGGTGGGCGTGGCGCAGGGCGGGGTCCGCGAGCAGGGCGGGGTCCCAGGATCCGATGAGTACGTCGCGGTACTGGAAGGTGTCGCGCAGCACCGCGCGCACCGGGGCACGGGAGAACCGAGCCAGCGGCCCGTCGCCCTTCAGCAGCGTCGGGCGCTCGGCGAGCAGCAGCCGGTAGCAGTGGGTGAAGCCCGCGATCAGGTCGTCGGCCATGTCCTCGGGCGCGGGATGACGGCCCGCGAGGACGGGGCGGTTGCCGTACTCCCCGACCGGGTGGAAGGTCACGACGGGTGCCATGCGGTCCGTGCCCGGGTTGCTGTATCCGGTGCGGGGGTGGGCCCAGAACTCGCCGGGCGCCGCCCCGCCGGCCAGGGCGCTCATCTCCATGCCCCGGACGCCGTGCTCGTCCGTCCTGATGAGCCGGTGCGGGAGGAGGCCCACCGCAAGCACGGAGTCGCGGATCCGCCGCGCCACCGGGTCCGTGGCGTCGTCGAGCAGCGCCGGGTCCGATGGCTCCGCGTGGAACAGCGCCTCCAGGTCGAAGTAGACGGGGTCCTCGCCGACCGCCACCGCGTTCTCCAGGTGCATGTCGTAGCCGCGCAGCAGGTGGAACACGGCGAGGAAGGCGCCTTGGCGCCAGTAGAAGCGCCGCACCGACGGGGTGTCGGGGCAGGGGGCGGGCGCGTAGTGCGCGGACCAGCCGTGCGTACCGCGGTCGATGACGCGCGTGGTGCGCAGGCGGTGGGGCAGACCCCGGTCGTTGAGCCAGCCGACGAACCCCGCGAACGCCACGTCGCAGGCGAGGGAGCGCGGTTTGTAGACGACCTTGGGGCCCTCGCGGAAGGAGACGACGCCCACCGTCCTGCCTCCGTTGTGGGAGTCGCCCGCGCCGAACTCGACGGCCGTGACATCGGCCGGGGACTCCGCCGTCACGGCCAACTCCTCGCGGAGCAACGGAAGATCCGCCGCCAGATCCGTCGCGAACCCCAGCCGGAAGGCCGCCCAGCGCTCGAACTCCGCGATCAGTTCCCGGGCCAGTGCGGGAAATCTCCCGAGGAGGTCGACGGCGGCCCCCGGGTCGCGCAGGGCCGCGGTGAAGCGCTCGAAGCCTTCGGATCCCTCGGAACCCTCGGAACCCTCGGAACCCTCGGATCCCTCGGATCCCTCGACCCCCGAGTCCTCCCCCCGCGGCTCGCGTTCCGTGCGTGCCGCCCTCAACTCCTCGACCAGCAGCGGCTTCACCAGCCCCAGGAAGCGGGCGGACGGGAGGGAGAGGAGCGCGTGCGAGCGGTCAAGGCGGCGTGCCTCGGGAAGCGCTTCCCCCAGGCGTCGGAGCAGGTTCTCCTGCGCCGCCGCGGCTAGCGGGCCGAGCCAGCCCAGGAGCGCCCGGTCCTCGTCGGCGGCCTCGCCCGGCCAGGGGTGGCCGGGGAAGCGCCGCCACGCGTCCTGGAGTTCCTCCGTCGTATCCGCGGGGCCCGTGGAATGGTGATCCTGGCTGTGCTTCACAATCGCACTCCGAGAGCAAGGGATTGGTCGGGGTTCATGTCCCGATGAGGGGGAGTGGCCAGGTGCAGGGTGAAACTACCCGGCCGACGGCTCGGCGGATTCCGGCAGTGGCCCTGCGGATTCCGGCGGTGACCCTGCGGATTCCGGCCGTCCCACTCCGGCTGTATATCCCTGCTCCGCCCGGCCGTCGCGGAAACTCGGAATCGGCGGGCCATGCGCGAGGAACGCCCGTGCACTCCCGGCAATTCGCCGGTGACCTGGGCAAATTGGGGGGTGATTCGGTCAGGGGCGAATACCTGGTCGAGGGCGCCGATCCCGTGCTTCACTCCGACGACCGGTGCAACGGACACCAGTGGCCTCAAAGGCCGTTGGGTCGAGCCGGTACTTCATTACGAGAGGAGGGATTTGCATGCGTAAGTACACGAAGCCCGCCGCCAAGCCCGTGACCCAGGGTACCGTTCTGCGCGGTACGTCCTGATCATGGCTCTCAGTGGGTGCGCCTCCTTATGGGAGGCGCACCCACTTCCCCATCCGGAACTCCGGGAAACGCGCCTCCGAAGGACGATTCATGTGTGGACTCGCAGGCATCGCCCGGCTCGACGGACAGGACATCGGGCCGGAGTACGACGCCGTTCTGAACGACTTCGCCGACCTGCTGCACCACCGGGGCCCGGACGAGCGCGAGTTGCTGCGCACCGGCCCCGTGGGTCTCGCCTTCACCCGGCTGTCCCTGGTGGACCCGCAGGACGGCACGCAGCCGCTCGTCAGTGACGACGGCAATCTCGTCCTGATCGCCAACGGCGAGGTGTACAACCACAAGGAGCTTGCCGCAGGCCTCCCTTCGGACGTGCGCCTGAAGACGGGCTCGGACTGCGAGGTGCTCCTCTACCTCTACCGGCAGCACGGCCTGGACTTCCTGCGTGACGTGCGCGGCATGTTCGCGATCATTCTCTGGGACCGGGCCCGCGGCCAACTCGTCCTGGCCCGCGACCGTTTCGGCATCAAGCCCCTCTACTACCACCGCACCGACGAGCGCATCGTCCTCTCCTCGGAGATCAAGGCCCTCTTCGTCGATCCGGCGACACCCCGCAGGTTCGCCTGGGACAAGGCACTCGCCGTACCCACCGTCGCCGCCGCGCCGCGGTTCGGCGGGGCACAGCTGTGCACCTGGTTCGACGGCGTGGAGAGCGTTCCTGCGGCCTCGGTCCTCCGCGTGGACCTCCGTGACGGCAGGACCACCGAGCACCGCTACTGGGAGCTGCCCACCGAGGCGGACGAGTCGCTCGACGCGGAGGCGTTCATCGAGACGTACGGAGACCTCCTTGAGGCGTCCGTACGGGAATGCGCCACCGCCGACACCGAGTTGGGCCTCTTCCTGTCCGGAGGCATCGACTCGTCGGCCGTCCTCGCCCTGGCCAGGACGCAGCTGGACGAGATCCATACGTTCACCGCGCTCAGCGGCGGCACCCGCGCCAACGGCGACGCCGAGCACGCCAGTTGGCTCGCCCGCACCTGGGGCGTCCACAACCACCAGGTCCTCTTCGGACCCGACCTCACCCCCACGCCCGAGGAGTGGCGGCGCCTGGTCTGGCTCACCGAGAGCCCCATGGTCGGCCCGGAGGTGTACTACAAGCACGAACTCCACCGGTTCGCCCGCCAGATACGCCCTGAGCTGCGCGGCATGCTCCTCGGCGCCGCGAGCGACGAGTTCAACGGCGGCTACTCCCACGACATGGGCGACGACTGGACGTCCTTCACCGCCGGTCTCACCGGGATGAACCGCGCCACGCTCTTCGACCGGCACCCCGGCCTGCGGCACTGGTGGGGCGACGGCGAGTCGTTCCTCTCCGACGACGCACTGCATGCCCTGGGCGGCGCTGACGGCACCCGCGACGCCGACGTCTACCGTTCGTACGTCCTGTCCGAGTACCGCAAGGTGCAGCAGTACAACGTCTGGCACGAGGACCGCACCGCGGCGGGCAGCGGTGTCGAGGCGCGCGTGCCGTTCCTCGACCACCGCCTTGTGGACCTCACCGCGGCCATCCCGGAACGCCTCAGGCCGCGTCTGCTGTGGGACAAACGCATCCTCCGCGACGCCGTGAAGTCGCGCCTCCCGCACCGCATCGCCGAGCGGCCCAAGGTCCCCTTCTTCTACGGCAGCGGCACCCACCACGCGTACGACATGCTGGTGCGGCTGATGCACGCCGACGGGCAGGAACTCGTCGAACGGGCCCTCGCGGCCCCCGGCGCCGACGCCTACCTGGACGCGGCGGCGATCCGGCGACGGCTGCGCACCTTCGCGGACGCGGCGTCCGACTCGCCCTCCGTGGAACTCCTGATGCGGGTCGTGAACATGGGTCTGCTCGCCGAGATGGTGGAGTCCCCGACACAGCTGGAGTCCATGGACGCGGGCGCCGTCCGGTCCGCGCTCCGCGTCAAGGACGATCCGGTGGCCGACACCCGGCAGCTCTTCGCGCCGGGGCGGAGCCACCGCCTTGACGCGGTGCCCGTCCCCGCCAAGGGGCTCCTGCTCCTCTCCCACGCCAGTGGTGACTGGTACCTCGCGAACGACGGGCAGATCGAGTTCGTACTCGAACCGGGCAGCCCGATCGTCGACGTACTGCAACGGATCGACGGGACGGCCACGCTCGCCGCGGTGCTCGACGGCGCGGGCGTCGAACTGTCGGCGGTGGAAGAGGAGTTGGACGCACTTCTCGACCAGCGGCTCATCGCGTTCGTCGTTTGAGCCGCACAAGGGGAGCGCGCATGTATGTGCAGCGGTTCGGGGAACAGCTGATACGCGGAGCCGCCACGGAGCGGCCCCGCGGCCCGGAGTACGTGAGCCGATTCGAGCGCTGGGACGACCTGGCGAGCGTGCGCCGCCGTCCGCGTCGCCGCTTCGCCGCCGGAGAGCCCGACCTCTACTTCCCGCCCGAGCTGTACCCGGTGGCGCTGCACCCCCTGGTCGCGGCCCGGGGGAGCGCGGCCGTGAAGGGGCTGCTCCTGCAACGCCTCTACGACTACCTGGAGTTCACGACCGAACTGGAGAGCCTCGCGGTCATCCCCGTCGCCACGAAGATCAGCCGCGGCCGGTCGGGGCTCGACCTCCCCGGGCGCATGAGGTCCGACGCGTACAAGATCGTCACGGACGAGGCCTGGCACGCCCAGTTCTCGCACGAATTCGCGGGCGAGATCGAGGCGGAGACCCGTGTGCCGTGGCTGCGGGCGCGGGACCGTACGCCGCCCGCGTTCCTGTCGCGCCTCGACGAGGTGCGCGGACGGCTGCCGCACCGGATGCGGGGCGTGGAGGGCCTGCTGTTCGCCATCGTGAGCGAGACCCTGATCTCCGGGATGCTGTCGCAGATTCCGCGCGACGGCCGGCTGCCGCAGTCCGTGCGGAACGTCATCCGTGACCACGCGGAGGACGAGGGCCGCCACCACGTCTACTTCAGATCCGTCCTCGGACACCTGTGGCCGGCCCTGACGCGCGCCGAACGACAGGCCGTCGGCCCGCTCGTCCCCGCGGTCGTCTACGCCTTCCTGGAGCCGGACTACGCACAGACGGCGCGCCACCTCGGGGAGCTGGGCCTGACCGGCGAACAGATCGACCAGGTCGTCACGGAGAGCTGGCCCGCCCACCAGGTCCGCGGCGACGTCGCGGCGGCGGCGTCACAGCTGACGCGCTACCTCACCGAGGCCGATGCGCTCGCGGACGCCCGCACCCTCGCGGCGTTCGAGGAGGCCGGACTGCTCGGGCCCGGCCACCAGGAACGCGGCGGCGCGGCAAAGGAGTTCGCCGGATGACGACGAGCCCGGCCGCCGTCCGCACCCCGACCGCGGCGCGGACGTTCTGGCGCTTCTGGTTCGCCTCCACGGTGAGCCGCACCGGATCCAACATGACGTCGGTGGCCCTGCCCCTCGTCGCACTCACCGGCCTGCACGCCACGACCTTCCAGGTCACGCTGCTGGCCGCCGCGACCCAGGCCGCATGGCTGTTCCTCGGCCTGCCCGCCGGGGTCATCGTGCAGCGGTTCCCGCTGCGCACCACGCAGGTGACGATGGACCTGATCCGCGCGGTGGCCATGGGCTCCGTGCCGGTCGCCTGGTGGCTGGACCGGCTCACGTTCCCGCATCTGCTGCTCACGGCCCTGATCACGAGCCTGGCGACCGTGCTCTTCGACATCGGCAACTCCACCTTCCTGCCCGCCCTCGTCTCCAAGGACGAACTCGCCGCGCGCAACAGCCTGATCTCGGGCACCGAGGCGGTCAGCCAGACCGGCGCGCCGTCCCTGGGCGGCCTGCTCATCAAGGCCGTGGGCGCCGCCAACGTCCTCCTGATCGACAGCGTCAGCTATCTGCTGTCGGCCCTGACGCTGTGGACCCTCCCCGAGCGCAGGCCCACGGCGGGGACCCACGAATCGGCGTGGCGCCTCATCCGCGAGGGATGCGCCTTCGTGGTGCGGCATCCGGTGATGAGGCCCTGCATGTTCTGGGCCACGGCGAGCAACTTCTGCACCGCGGCACTGCTGGCGCTGACCCCCCTCTACCTCGTGCGGGAGGCCGGGGCTTCGGCCACCGTGGTCGGGCTCGTGCTCGCCGCGGACGGCCTGGGGTCCCTGATCGGCTCGCTGCTGGCGACCCGGCTCGCGGCCCGCCTGGGAACGGCGCGCGCCATGATCGTGGCGGGGTTCGCCGGCGGCGCCCTCGCCCTGGTCATGCCGCTGACGACCACGCCCGACAACGTCCACTTCTTCGTCATCGGCAACGCGGGAGCGGCGATGGCCGTGGTGATCGGCAGCATCATCACCAGGACGCACCGGCAGGTGGAGTCGCCCCCGGAACTCCTCTCCCGGGTCATGGCCACGGTGCGCTTCATCTCGTGGGGCGTCCTTCCGCTGGGCGCCCTCGTCAGCGGCGTGCTCGCCGACGCGTTCGGGCTGCGCGCCGCTCTGTGGATCGTCTGCGCGGGCTTTGTGTTCACACCGTTCGTACTCGTCATGAGCCCTGTGCGGAACAGGCGCAATCTGAGTGAGGAGTCCCATGGATGATGCCGTCGCGGGCGCCGACGCGGTGCCGCGTCGCGTGCTCGGAACGAGAATCCGCCGGGTGAAGGGCGACTTCCTGATCGGGGACGAGGACAAGGCGCTGCTTCTTGAGGACATCGCCGCCTTCATCTTCGTGTCGCTCGACGGCCGCCGGAGCACGGCCGCGGTGGCACGCCTTGTGGCCGACGAGTACGGGGTCGACGAGGAGCAGGCCCTTGAGGACGTACTCGAATTCCTCGGCGATCTGGTGGAGAAGAAGATCGTCGAGTGGTGACCAACGAGAAGGGCGTGCGGCATGCAGAAGATGACCGAGGACGACTGGCTGGCCCCGCTGCGGGAGCGGCTGCTGATTCCTGACGACACACTGGCCGCGTTCGTCGTCGGCTCCGCCGCCCGCGGCTGGAACAACCCGCGCAGCGACTACGACATCTACCTCGTCTCGAACTCCCCGTACGAGGCCGGGACGAGCGAAGACCTGCCGGTGCCGTTGGAGCCGCCGACCGTGAGCGTCGAGGTCTTCTACGCGCACGAAAAGCGGTGGGAGGTGAAGTACTGGCTCGAAGCCCACATCGACCAGATGTTCGCCAAAGTCTCCTGGGAGGCGTACGAGCGGGGCACGGTCGCGGGCAACGTCCTCGCCCCCATCGAGGAACTCACCCTCGCCCGCATCGGCAACTGCCTCCCGCTGATCGGCGCCGACTGGGTCGACGACCGGCAGCGCCGCCTCGCCGAGACGGCGTTCCGTTCGTTCGTCATCGCCCGCTCCCTGGGGGAGGCCGACATGTTCGTCGAGGACGCGCTCGGCCAGATGGAGGCGGGCGACCTGGCGAGCGCGACGCTCTCGGCCCGACTGGCCTTCGGCCACGCCGTCGACGCGCTCCTCGAAGGCGAGGGGGAGTTCGGCAGCCACCAGCCGAAGTGGCGTGCCAACCGATTCAAGGCCGCTTCCCCCAAGGTCCTTTCGTACGACGAGTACTGGGCGGTGGAGACGATGCAGGCGTACGACCCCGTCGACCCGCGCCCGTGGATCAGGGACGTGCTCGCCCGCTGCCAGGACATCGCCATGCGGGTGGACGTGTCCTGACGTTCCTTCAGACCGGGAGGCGGCTGGTATTCGGCATCGTGATCAAGATTGACGTCGACGAGGAGACCCTCCACACCGTGCGGCTCACCTTCAGCCCGCTGTGGGAGACCTTCGGAAGTCTCGGAATTCTCGCCCGGTACCGCGGCGAGGTGCCCGCGCCGTACACGGACTGGGCGCGGGCGGTGCGCCGCACCATGCCCGCGGGCCTGGCACGGAACCTGGTCGGGGTGCTGCGCGAAGCCGGGGTGTCCCGCTTCTTCCAGGGGTTCGTGCCGCTGCCCGACCCCGCACTGGACACCTTCACGGCCGAACTCGACCGCCTGCGCGAGACCAAGGGCGGCATGCCGGGAAGGGAGAACCTCCACTCCCTGCTGATGCGGTACTGGGACTGCGCGGTCGCCCCGTACTGGAGCCGCATACGCGCCTCCCTGGAGGAGGAGATCCTGCTCCGTGGCCGCACCCTCGCCGTCGAGGGCCCCGAGGCGATGCTCGGCGAACTCGGCGGCCGGGTGCTCTGGTCCAGGCCCCGTCTCACCGTGCCCTACCACCAGGATCTCGACCTGGAGATCAAGAAGTCACGGCTGCTCCTGGTCCCCACCGTGTTCTCCGGCGGCCTGCGGCTGCTCGTCGAGGACCGCGACGGGGTTGCCATGTCGTATCAGGCGCGCGCCACCGGCCGCCTGCGCGTCCTGACCGCGGGCGCCGACGGCCACCACGCCGAGGACCGGCTCGCACTGCTGCTGGGCAAGGGCCGTGCGCAGGTGGTCCGCACCCTCGAACTGCCGATGACGACCACAGCGGTGGCCGAGACCCTGGGGCTTGCCAAGAGCACGGTCTCCCAGCACCTCTCGGTGCTGACCGGGAGCGGCATCGTATGGAAGCAGCGCATCGGCGGCAGCGTCTTCTACCAGCTCGATCAGAGCGGCCTCGCACTGCTGCGGCAGATCGGCTGATCCGGAGCATTGTGAGAGGCTGGGGCGCATGAACCGGCTGGCTGGTGTGACCTCGCCTTATCTGCTGCAGCACGCGGACAATCCGGTCGACTGGTGGCCCTGGACGCCGGAGGCCTTCGAGGAGGCGCGGCGGCGGGACGTGCCCGTCCTGCTGTCGGTGGGCTACTCGGCGTGCCACTGGTGCCACGTCATGGCGCACGAGTCCTTCGAGGACGAGGCGACGGCCGCGCTCATGAACGAGAAGTTCGTGAACATCAAGGTCGACCGCGAGGAGCGGCCCGACGTCGACGCCGTCTACATGGAGGCCGTGCAGGCCGCGACGGGCCAGGGCGGCTGGCCCATGACCGTCTTCCTCACGCCCGACGCCGAACCCTTCTACTTCGGCACGTACTTCCCGCCGGAGCCGCGGCACGGCATGCCGTCCTTCCCGCAGGTCCTCGACGGCGTGCACCGGGCGTGGGCGGACCGGCGCGGCGAGGTCGCCGAGGTCGCGGGCAAGATCGTGCGGGACCTCGGCGAGCGGCAGCTCACGCACAACGCCGACGAGAAGCCCGACGAGGGCGAACTGGCGCAGGCGCTGCTCGGCCTGACCCGCGACTTCGACGCGCAGCACGGCGGATTCGGCGGCGCCCCCAAGTTCCCGCCGTCCATGGCGGTCGAGTTCCTGCTGCGGCACTACGCCCGCACCGGCGCCGTGGGCGCGCTGCAGATGGCCGCCGACACCTGCGAGCGGATGGCGCGCGGCGGCATCTACGACCAGCTCGGCGGCGGCTTCGCCCGCTACTCCGTCGACCGCGAGTGGGTCGTGCCGCACTTCGAGAAGATGCTGTACGACAACGCGCTGCTGTGCCGCGTGTACGCCCATCTTTGGCGGGCCACGGGATCGGACCTGGCGCGCCGGGTCGCCCTGGAGGCCGCGGACTTCATGGTCCGTGAACTGCGCACGAACGAGGGCGGGTTCGCCTCCGCGCTCGACGCGGACAGCGAGGACCCGGCGACGGGTGCGCATGTCGAGGGCGCGTACTACGTGTGGACGGCCGGGCAGTTGAGGGAGGTTCTGGGCGACGCCGACGCGGAACTCGCCATGACCTGCTTCGGCGTGACGGAGGAAGGCACCTTCGAGAAGGGCGCGTCCGTCCTCCGACTCCCGCAGGCGGAAGGGCCCGTGGCGGACGCCGCGCGGCTCGACGCGATCCGCGAGCGGCTCCTCGCGGCGCGTGCCGGGCGGCCCGCGCCCGGCCGTGACGACAAGGTGGTCGCCGCCTGGAACGGCCTGGCGATCGCCGCGCTCGCCGAGGTCGGCGCGTACTTCGACCGGCCGGACCTGGTCGCGGCGGCCGTGGGCGCGGGAGACCTTCTCGTACGACTCCACATGGACGCCCGCGCCCGCCTCGCCCGCACCTCCAAGGACGGCCAGGTCGGCGACAACGCAGGCGTGTTGGAGGACTACGCGGATGTGGCCGAGGGCTTCCTCGCGCTGGCGTCCGTCACGGGGGAGGGGGTCTGGCTGGAGTTCGCGGGCTTCCTCCTCGACCACGTCCTCGCACAGTTCGTGGACGCGGAGAGCGGGGCGCTCTTCGACACGGCGGCGGACGCGGAACAGCTGATCCGCCGCCCGCAGGACCCCACGGACAACGCGGCGCCCTCCGGGTGGACGGCGGCGGCGGGCGCCCTCCTGTCGTACGCGGCCCACACCGGCGCCGAGCCGCACCGCACCGCGGCGGAGCGGGCGCTCGGCATCGTCAAGGCGCTCGGCCCGCGCGTCCCCCGCTTCATCGGGCACGGCCTCGCGGTCGCCGAGGCGGCGCTGGACGGGCCCCGCGAAGTGGCGGTCGTGGGCGAGGTCCTGGGTGACCTGCACCGCACGGCGCTGCTCGGCACGGCGCCGGGTGCGGTGGTCGCGGCGGGGCCGCCCGGCTCCGGCGAACTCCCGCTGCTCGCGGACCGGCCCCTGGTCGAGGGGCGCCCCGCGGCGTACGTCTGCCGTTCCTTCGTCTGCGACGCGCCGACGACCGACCCGGCCGAGCTGGCCCGACTGCTCTCCTAGGCGGCGGGAGAGAGAAATTCAGCCCCTCCGGCGTTTGAGGAGCGGGGTCTGGGGCGGAGCCCCGGGAGGGGTCAGGTTCGGGCCCCGCCGAACTCCCCCACCGCCCGCTCCACGATCGCCTCGAGCCGATCGTGGTGGGCGCCCCGCCAGAACACGCGGGCGCAGGACCCGCACTCGGCGAACACGTCGTACGACCCCTTCGTGCCGCCCTCCAGGCGCTCCGCGACCTCCTCCTTCGTCGCGGAACGGAGCGTGCCGTTGCAGGCGCTGCAGCGGGTCCAGGGGGCCAGGGCGGGGGCGAACCGGCCCAGGACGTCGCGGAGTTGGTCGTCGGGGCGGTCGCTGTAGACGTAGCCGCCCGCCCAGAGTTCGCGGCGGCGCAGCAGACCCCGGTCGCGGCTGAGCAGGACGCGCCGCTCGGCGGCCGAGAGCGCGGCGAGGGCCGGGTCGCCGATGTCCGTGCTCTCGTACGCCGCGTCGACGCCGAGGAGCCGCAACCGGCGGGCCAGCGTGCCGAGATGGACGTCGAGCAGGAAGCGGAGCGGGGCGCCGGGCACGGCCTGGGGGCGCGTCACCGCGCGCACGGTGACGGTCTCGCCCGCCGCGGGGATGTGCCCCGTGGTGACCTCGCGGCCGTCCACCACGAGCGCGCCGACCTCCGTCAGCGGCACGCCGAGCGACTCGACGACGTGGCCGAGCGTGGACACGCCGTCCGTAACGGCCTTGGTGGGGCCGCCCCTTCGCTCGTGCGGGACGAACACACCCAGTTCGGGGGCGAAGCTGACGAGGATCTCCGGACCGTTCATGCGGTCAGGATGGCATGGCGCGGCCGGGCGTCACCGAGGATTTTCCGGCCCGGCCACCGGCCCGGCGAAGCCGCTCGCCAGCATGTCGAGGGTCCGGTCGACCAGGACGGTCAGATCGTCCTCGTGGTCGTGCTCCGCCCAGTACGCCGCGGTCTCGGTGAGCGCGCCGATCAGGCCCATGGAGAACGTCCGCACCTCCAGGTCGCCGGGGTCGCGGCCGGTGCGCTCCGCGATGACGCGGCACAGGATGGCGCCGGTGACCGACATGCTCTCCAGCATCCGGGAGCGCACGGCGGGCACCTCGACCATCAGCTTCGTCCGCAGCCTGGACACCTCGGGTTCCTCCACGAAGCCGAGGCCGACGGCCCGGCGCAGCACGTGCCGCAGCGACTCCACGATCGGCTCGTCGGCGGGCCGCTCCCGCAGCTCGGTCTCCAGGAGCGGGTCGTACTCGTCGGTGAGGACGATGTCCTCCTTGGTGGGGAAGTAGCGGAAGACGGTCGAGGGGGAGACCTCCGCCGCCTCCGCGATCTGCTCGACCGTCGTCGCCTCGTACCCCTGTTCCTGGATCAGCCGGTACGTCGCCTCACGGATCGCGACGCGGGTCTTGAGCTTCTTGCGCTCGCGAAGGCCCAGCTGGGGGGCGTTCGCGGGGGCGGAGGTTCGTACGGCCGTCATGACGTCATTGTCCGGCATCCACCGGAACCCTGCCCCGGTCCTCGGCCCGCTCCGCGGCACCGTCCTCCCGCCGGGGCAGCAGCGCGGCGACGAACAGCGCCGTCACCAGCGCGGCGATGCCACTGACCAGCAGGACGATGCTCATGCCGTGCAGATACGCGGAGTTCGCGGACTCCACGAGCCCCGGTGCGCCGAGCCGTTCGGCGACCCCGTGCGCGGCGACCACCGAGTCGCCCGCGGCGTCGGCCGCGGGCCCCGGCAGGCCGCCGGTGTCGAGGCGGTCGGCGTACGCACCGGCGAGCAGCGAGCCGAGCAGCGCGATCCCGAGGGCGCCGCCCACCTGCCGTACGGTCATGAGGAGGCCCGTGCCGGAACCCGCGCGCTCCACGGGCAGCGCGCCGAGCGCCGAGTCCATGGACGGCACGATCGCGAAGCCGAAGCCGAGACCGGCCACGGAGAGCCAGAGCGCGGTGAAGCCGTAGCCGCTGTCGACGTCGGTGCGGCTGCCGAGGATCGCGGCGAACGCGAGCACCACGAGCCCGCCGCTGATCACCGGGCGGGCCCCGAAGCTCCGCACCACGGGCTCGGCGCCCTTCGCCGCGACCAGGAGCCCGCCCATCATCGGCAGCATGCGCACGCCGGTGCCGAAGGCGTCGTTGCCGAGGACGGCCTGGAGGTACTGCGGCAGCACGAACATCAGGCCCGAGAGCACGAACATCACCAGCGTCGCCGCCATCGTGTTCAGGAAGAACCCGCGGTTGCGCAGCAGCGACATGTCGAGCATCGGCCGTGTCATCCGGCGTTCGCGCAGGACGAGCCCGGTGAGCAGCAGGGCGGCACCGGCGAGCATGCCGAGGACCAGGGGGTCGCCCCAGCCGCGCCCGGGCGCCTCGATGATGCCGTAGATGAGGGCGCCGAGCCCGGCGGCGGTCAGGGCCGTGGAGGCGACGTCGACCTTGGGGGACGCGGGGTCGCTGGTCTCGGGCAGCAGGAACAGGCAGGCGGTGATGCCGATCGCGACCATCGGGATGTTGATCAGGAAGATCGACCCCCACCAGAAGTGGTCGAGCAGCCAGCCGCCGACGATGGGACCGAGCGGCGCGCCGAGCGCGGAGGCGGCCGAGACGATGCCGACGGCCTTGGTCCGCTCGCCGGGCCCGAACAGCGCGGGCAGCACGGCCATCGCGAGCGGCATGACGAGCGCCGCGCCCATGCCCATGACGGCGCGGGCCACGACGACGAGGGAGACGTCGTCGGCGAGGGTGCCGATCAGTGAGCCGACGAGGAAGATCCCGAGCCCCGTCATCAGCATCCTGCGCCGTCCGAACCGGTCGCCGAGGAGTCCGGCCGGGAGCATCAGCGCGGCGAAGACGACGACGTACGCGTCGGCCATCCATTGCTGCTCGCCCGTGCTCGCGCCGAGCTGTCCGGCCATCGTCGGCAGTGCGACGTTGAGGATCGTCATGTCGAAGCCGAGCACCAGCATGCTCGCGACCAGGGCGCCGAGCGCCCACCAGCGACGGGGGTCCTGCCGCACGGCGGCGGCGTTAGTGACAGTGGCCATGAAATGAGAGTAGCTCTCAAAAGATGGCTACTGTCAATAATGGTCCTCCCCGGGAGGTGCGCGCGGGCATGAAAAAAGTGGCCGCGGCTGGGGAGCCGCGGCCACTGAAGGGGAGAGGGGGGTGCGTCAGGCGTGCTGGTAGGCCACCAGTGAGATGCCGACGTAGTGCGTGACGAAGGCCGCCAGGGTCAGCGAGTGGAAGACCTCGTGGAAGCCGAAGAAGCGGGGGGAGGGGTTGGGGCGCTTGATGCCGTAGATCACGCCGCCCGCGCTGTAGAGCAGCCCGCCGACGATCACCAGGACGAGCACCGCGATGCCGCCCGTGCGCAGGAAGTCCGGCAGGAAGAAGACCGCCGCCCAGCCCATCGCGATGTAGCACGGGGTGTAGAGCCAGCGCGGGGCGCCGACCCAGAAGACGCGGAAGGCGATGCCCGCGACGGCCGCTCCCCAGACGCCCCAGAGCAGCCACTGCCCCTTCGCCTCGGGGAGCAGCAGCATCGTCAGCGGGGTGTAGGTGCCCGCGATGATCAGGAAGATGTTGGAGTGGTCGAGTCTGCGCAGGACGCCGTCCGCCCGCGGGCCCCAGTTGCCCCGGTGGTAGAGCGCGCTCACGCCGAAGAGCAGACAGGCGGTCAGGGCGAAGATGCCGCAGGCGATCCGGCCGCGGGTGGAGTCCGCGAGTGCGGTCAGCACCAGACCGGCGATCAGTACCGCGGGGAACATGCCGGCGTGCAGCCAGCCGCGCATCTTCGGCTTCGCCGGGAGCGGCAGGGGCGGCGCGGACGCAGCGAGGGAACCGGCGCCCGCGGGCTCCGGGATCGCTTCGGGGACGGGGGCGGTCATGAGCCGCATGGTACCTACGGGGCCGTAAGCCGGACATCAATCGGACGCAACCCCCACGTCCTCGTACAAGTGGCGATGCTCACGCCGCTCAGGTGTAGGGCCCTCTGGACAGATGCGCGGTTGCGTCGGATGATCAAATGAGTGCGGTCGGCACCGGATGAGCGCCAGAGGGAACTACACGTGAAGCGTCCGGGTCGCAGCCCCCACGGGGCATACATCCTCAAAAACCCCTCGATTAGGAGCAATCGTGGCGCGCGACATCGCGGCTCCCGTGTCCTTGGACACTGTCCCGACCAACCACCAGGAGCTCGCCTCCTGGGTCAACGAGATCGCCGAACTGACGCAGCCGGACAGGGTGGTCTGGTGTGACGGCTCCGAGGCCGAGTACGAGCGCCTCTGCGAGGAGCTCGTGGCCAAGGGCACGTTCAAGAAGCTCGACCCGATCAAGCGCCCCAACTCGTACTACGCGGCCTCCGACCCGACCGATGTCGCGCGCGTCGAGGACCGCACCTTCATCTGCTCCGAGAAGGAGGAGGACGCGGGCCCGACCAACCACTGGAAGGCCCCCGCCGAGATGCGGGAGATCTTCGCCGGTGAGAAGGGCGTCTTCCGCGGCTCCATGCGCGGCCGCACCATGTACGTCGTGCCCTTCTGCATGGGCCCCGTCGGCTCCCCGCTGTCCGCGATCGGCGTCGAGATCACCGACTCCGCGTACGTCGCCGTCTCCATGCGCACCATGACCCGCATGGGGCAGGCCGTCCTGGACGAGCTGGGCGACGACGGCTTCTTCGTGAAGGCCGTGCACACGCTCGGCGCCCCGCTCGCCGACGGCGAGGCCGACGTGCCGTGGCCCTGCAACTCCACCAAGTACATCTCGCACTTCCCCGAGGACCGCGAGATCTGGTCGTACGGCTCCGGGTACGGCGGCAACGCTCTGCTCGGCAAGAAGTGCTACGCGCTGCGCATCGCCTCCGTGATGGCGCGCGACGAAGGCTGGCTGGCCGAGCACATGCTCATCCTCAAGCTCACCCCGCCGCAGGGCGAGTCGAAGTACGTCGCCGCCGCCTTCCCGAGCGCCTGCGGCAAGACGAACCTCGCCATGCTGGAGCCCACGATCTCAGGCTGGACCGTGGAGACCATCGGTGACGACATCGCCTGGATGCGGTTCGGCGAGGACGGCCGCCTCTACGCGATCAACCCCGAGGCGGGTTTCTTCGGCGTCGCGCCCGGCACCGGCGAGCACACCAACGCCAACGCCATGAAGACGCTGTGGGGCAACTCCGTCTTCACGAACGTCGCGCTCACCGACGACGGCGACGTCTGGTGGGAGGGCATGACGGAGGAGACTCCGAAGCACCTCACCGACTGGAAGGGCAACGACTGGACCTCCGAGTCCGGCGTCCCCGCCGCGCACCCCAACGCCCGCTTCACCACGCCCGCCTCGCAGTGCCCGATCATCGCGCCCGAGTGGGAGGACCCCAAGGGCGTGCCGATCTCGGCGATCCTCTTCGGCGGCCGCCGCGCCTCGGCCGTGCCGCTGGTGACCGAGTCCTTCGACTGGCAGCACGGCGTCTTCCTCGGCGCGAACGTCGCCTCCGAGAAGACCGCCGCCGCCGAGGGCAAGGTCGGCGAGCTGCGCCGCGACCCGTTCGCCATGCTGCCGTTCTGCGGCTACAACATGGGCGACTACATGAACCACTGGGTCAAGGTCGGCGCAGACAAGGACCAGTCGAAGCTGCCGAAGATCTACTACGTCAACTGGTTCCGGAAGAACGCGGACGGCAAGTTCGTGTGGCCCGGATTCGGCGAGAACTCCCGCGTCCTGAAGTGGATCGTGGACCGCCTCGACGGCAGGGCCGAGGGTGTCGAGACCCCCATCGGCATCCTGCCGACGGTCGACTCGCTGGACACCGATGGCCTCGAACTGTCCGCCTCCGACCTGGAGTTCCTGCTCACGGTCGACAAGGAGGTCTGGCGCGAGGAGGCCTCGCTCGTCCCCGAGCACCTGAACACCTTCGGCGACCACACGCCCAAGGAGCTGTGGGACGAGTACCGCGCGCTGGTGCAGCGTCTCGGCTGACGCCCCGCATTCCGGATGGGCCCCGCACAACGGCGTGCGGGGCCTATCCGCGTCCGCACGCGGACCCCGCCCCCGCATATCCGCATCTTGTGCACCTTGCCTTCACATACCTCTTACATGTTTCAATGACCCCACACGGGACCCGTTGATCGACACGGGCCCTGAAAAGAGCCTGTGGGGGGCCAAGTTGAAGAAGTCCCAGCGCTTAAGACGTGCGACGGGCGCCGCGCTCGCGGCGGTCATCGGCTCGGCGGGTCTGGTCGCCGTGGGGGCGCCCGCCGCGTACGCGGCGACGCCCTCGGACGAGGTGGCGAAGCTGCCCTTCGGGTCGTTCGGGGCGATGGTGGTCGACGACGCGCACGAGCGCGTCTATCTCACCGACGCCACCAAGGCCAGTGGGGCGAGCCAGGTGCTCGTCTACAACTTCCAGGGCCAGAAGGTGGGTTCGCTCCCCACCGACAAGGCGGTCTCCGGCATGGCGCTCAGCGCGGACGGCGCGACGCTGACCGTGTCGCAGTCCGACCGGATCCTGACCTTCGACACGGCGACGCAGGCCAGGAGCGGCGCCAAGTTCACTTCGTACGACGTGTACTGCGGCCGGGACGTCGCGGTGGCGGGCGGCAAGACGTGGTTCACGGAGACGCCGTACAGCGACTCGTACTGCGACAGGGCCGACAACAACACGTCGCTCAACCAGGTGGGCGACCCCTACCCCGTCGGCACCGGCTGGAGCACCCAGGGGCGGCTGAAGCTGGCCGCGGGCCCGCAGGCGCCCGACCGGCTCGTGATGGGGCAGGCGGCCGCGCCCGCCGACGCCAATCCGT
Source organism: Streptomyces sp. NPDC059002 (assembly GCF_042740435.1). Classification (NCBI taxonomy): domain Bacteria; kingdom Bacillati; phylum Actinomycetota; class Actinomycetes; order Kitasatosporales; family Streptomycetaceae; genus Streptomyces; species Streptomyces sp. NPDC059002. The sequence continues at coordinate 78,004 of NZ_JBHYJI010000019.1, forward strand.
TCCTCACCACGTTCGACGCGAGCGGCGAGACCCTGGTGCGCGGGCCCCAGCGGCGCTTCGCCGACGCCGAGGGCAAGGGCGCGCTCGACCTGAAGGACATCGCCCAGAGCGCCGACGGCAAGCGCATCGCCGTCGCCGACGCGGCGTACGGCACCCGGCTGCTCGACGCCTCCGACCTGTCGGACGCCCCGGCCGCCTACCAGCCGCTGCCCGAGGGCGCGAAGGCGTCGGCGGTGGCGTTCAGCGGCGACGGGAAGTACGTGGCGCGCGGCGCCGCCGCCTCCGGCAGCACGCCCGACCTGCTGATACAGCCCGCCGACCCGGCGGACGGCACGACGCCCCTCGAGTTCGCCTTCGAGAGCGAGCTCGACGGCGCCCGGGTGGTGCCGCAGGGCCTCGGCTGGGCCAAGGACGGCTCGCGGCTCTTCGCCGTGACGGCCAGCGGGAGCCAGCACTGGCTGCACGTCATCAAGCCGCCGGCCGCGCAGTACGACGCGCGCTTCACGGGCACGCTCGGCACCACGCCGTCGAAGCCCGTTGTCGGTGAACCGCTCGGCATCCGGGGCAAGTTGGAGCTCGACGGGCCCGCGCCCGCCGAGCCCGTGAAGGTCGCCGCGGTCCGCAAGGACGCCGACGGCACGCAGGAGGTGGCGGCCGCCAAGGTCGCGGCCGACGGCAGCTTCACCGTCCTGGACGTGCCGGACCGCCTCGGCGAGGCGACGTACACGCTGCGCTTCCTCGGCGACGTCACGCACCGTCCCGCCGAGGACGTCACGGTCACGGTGGACGTGGCGAAGGCGCCGACGGCGATCGAGCTGACCGCGCCCGCGGAGGCGACCCGTGCGGGCGGCGTGGAGATCACCGGCAGGCTGACCGGGCAGGGGCGTGCGCTGCCGTCCGGGATCGGCCTGAAGGTGACCCGCACGGACCGGTTCGGCACGACGGGCGAGCTGACCTCGGCGTCGGTCGCGGCCGACGGCACGTTCCGGATCAAGGACCTGCCGAACAAGCGCGGCAGGACGGTCTACGCGGTGAGCTACGAGGGCGACGCCCTGCACAGCGGCTCGTCCGCCCAGGCCACGGTGCGGATCACCGGCTAGCGGGGGTCCACCGGCCCGGCGACGCGAACCCCCGGTCGTCGCCGTGGGTGGCTCCCGGTCCGCGGCCTCCCCGGCCGCGGACCGGGGCCGTTCAGGAGGCGCCGACCAGGCGCGTGGCGTCCGCGTGGGCGTCCATGCGCCCGGCGGAGAGGATCGCGGCCGCGGTGTCGGCGCGCGACGCCGCGACGACCAGGGCGCGGCCCGCGAGGGCGTGCGCGCGCTGGTGCAGGGCGGCGAGGTGCGGTTCGTGGATGGCGCCCGCCACGGAGGACCGCGGGGGCTGTGCGCCGCGGCGCAGGCGGGCGACCTGGAACGCCAACTGCTCGGCCGCCTCGTCCAGTTCGGCGGACGGGGCGAGGGCGCGCAGCTCGTCGGTGACGGCGAGCAGCGCCGCGAGGTGCCCGGCGAGCTGGATGTCCAGCTCCTCCTCGCGGGAACGGTGCGGGAAGCTCGCGTCGTCGGCCATCGAGTGGACCGACTTGGTGCGGATCGGCTCGTACATGGGGATGGCCTCCAAGCGGTTGCTTGAAAGCCATCCTAGCTTAGATTCTGTCTAAAGTTGAGCCGGGCCCAGCGACGGGTCTTTACGGCTGGCCGTAGCCGTCCAGGAAGTTCCCGATCCGGGTGACGGCCTCGGCGAGATCCGTCGCGGTCGGCAGCGTCACGACGCGGAAGTGATCGGGCTCGGGCCAGTTGAAGCCCGTGCCGTGCACGACCATGATCTTCTCGGCCCTGAGCAGGTCGAGGACCATCTGCCGGTCGTCCTTGATCTTGAAGACCTTCGGGTCGAGCCGCGGGAAGAGATACAGCGACCCCTTCGGCTTCACACAGCTCACGCCGGGGATCTGCGTCAGCAGGTCGTACGCGGTGTCGCGCTGCTCCAGGAGGCGGCCGCCCGGCAGGACGAGGTCGTTGATCGTCTGCCGCCCGCTCAGCGCCGCGACCACGCCGTGCTGACCCGGCATGTTCGCGCACAGGCGCATATTGGCGAGGATCGTCAGGCCCTCGATGTACGAGGAGGCATGCGCCTTCGGTCCTGAGATCGCCACCCAGCCGACCCGGTACCCCGCCACGCGGTACGCCTTCGACATGCCGTTGAAGGTGAGTGTCAGCAGGTCGGGGGCGATCGCGGCGGTCGGCGTGTGCGTCGCGCCGTCGTAGAGGATCTTGTCGTAGATCTCGTCCGAGCAGACCAGGAGGTTGTGGCGGCGCGCGATGTCGGTGAGGGCGCGCAGCATGTCCTCGCTGTAGACGGCGCCGGTCGGGTTGTTCGGGTTGATGATCACGAGCGCCTTGGTGCGGTCGGTGATCTTGCGCTCGATGTCGGCGAGGTCCGGCATCCAGTCCGCCTGCTCGTCGCAGCGGTAGTGCACGGCGGTGCCGCCGGACAGGGACACGGCGGCGGTCCACAGGGGGTAGTCGGGCGCCGGTACGAGGACCTCGTCGCCGTCGTCGAGCAGGCCCTGCATGGCCATCACGATGAGTTCGGAGACGCCGTTGCCGATGAAGACGTGCTCCACGTCGGTCTCGATGCCGAGCGTCTGGTTGTGCATGACCACCGCGCGGCGGGCCGCGAGCAGGCCCTTCGCGTCGCCGTAGCCGTGCGCGTCGCCGACGTTGCGGAGGATGTCCTCCAGGATCTCCGGCGGGCACTCGAAGCCGAAGGCGGCGGGGTTGCCGGTGTTGAGCTTGAGGATGCGGTGGCCTGCGGCCTCCAGGCGCATCGCCTCCTCTAGCACGGGGCCGCGGATCTCGTAGCAGACGTTGGCGAGCTTGGTGGACTGGATGACCTGCATGTCCGTGAGGGTACGTGGTGTTCCGGCATCGGGGGAGCGGATTGATTCCCGGTGCGCGGGTGCGGGTTCGTACGGGCCGGGCGCGCCCACGCGGCGGAGCCGCGCATGGCACAGCCCCGCGCCCCTTACGGGCCGCCCGTGTTCTGTCAGCGGTCAGTTGTGTCCGTTTGTGGTCTTGTCCTCGGGGCATCGGACCTCAACAATGCGCATGACAAAACCGAAGTCACTTCGGTCACACAGTCACTCAGAGGGGACCCCCCACATGAACAAGCCTCTCGTCGGTGCGTGCTTCGCCGCTCTGCTGATCGGAGCGACGGCGGCGCCCGCGACGGCCGTGAGCAATGAGGCCCCCGCGAAGCCGAAGGCCAAGGCCGTCGACTTCGCCGGGACCGTGGCGCTCAGCAACTGTTCCGGCTCCGTCGTCCGCGTGCCCGACTCGCAGCCCGGCGACCCCGCGCTCGTCCTGTCCAACGGACACTGCCTGGAGAGCGGCTTCCCCGCGCCGGGCGAGGTCGTCGTCGACAAGCCGTCGTCCAGGAGCTTCACGCTGCTCGACGCGTCGGGCGGCGACGCGGGCACGGTCAGGGCGAGCAAGGTCGCGTACGCCACGATGACCGACACCGACGTGTCGCTCTACCAACTCACCAGCACCTACAGCGACATCGAGAGCAAGTACGGGATCAAGGCCCTGGAGCTGAACTCGGCGCGGCCCGAGCAGGGGCGGGCGATCACCGTCGCCTCCGGCTACTGGAAGAAGCTGTACAAGTGCAGCGTCGACGGCTTCGCGTACCGCCTCAAGGAGGGGAACTGGACCTGGAAGGACTCGGTCCGCTACACCCCCGACTGCAAGACGATCGGCGGCACCTCGGGCTCCCCGGTGATCGACGACGAGACCGGCAAGGTCGTCGCCGTCAACAACACCGGCAACGAGAACGGCGAGGAGTGCACGGACAACAACCCGTGCGAGGTCGACGAGAACGGCAAGGTCACGGTCCGCGAAGGCATCAACTACGCGCAGCAGACCTACTGGATCGTGCCGTGCGTCGGCGCCGGCAACAAGATCGACCTGAGCCGTCCGGGCTGTGAGCTGCCGAAGCCCGCAGGGGTCAAGTAGTCCCCCGGGGACCGGCGCCCGTCGCGCCGGTCCCCGGTCTTGCGGTGCGGTTGTGGTTCCCTGTGACCTCAGGTGCTCCGCTCGGCGATCCGTGCCGCGGGGCACTTTGTCTTGTGGGCCCCGAAGGAGATATGACATGGCTACTGGCACCGTGAAGTGGTTCAACTCGGAAAAGGGATTCGGCTTCATCGAGCAGGAGGGCGGCGGCGCCGACGTCTTCGCGCACTACTCGAACATCGCCACCCAGGGTTTCCGTGAGCTGCAGGAGGGCCAGAAGGTGACCTTCGACGTCACGCAGGGCCAGAAGGGTCCGCAGGCCGAGAACATCGTTCCCGCCTGACACTTTCCTGCCTGACTGCAGCGCATTTCTGACGTCGACACGTACGTCACGGCCGGTGTCCGCACTCAGGTGCGGGCACCGGCCCGTTGCGTGGGGGCGAGGGCCGCCGCCGCGCCCGGCAGCCAGCCGAGCGCCACGCCCCACAGCGCACCGAACAGGGCCCCGGCCGACGGCAGGGCCAGCCAGCCCCAGATCCCCGACTCGACCATGCGGGCCGCGACCATGCCCCGCCAGACGCCCGCGAGCGCCGCGCCCGCGATCAGTGCGGTCCAGCCCGCGAGCAGCCGGCGCCCCTTGCCCGCGTCCGGGCGCAGGCGCAGATGGCGGCGCATCCGTGCGGCGGCCGTGGCGATCAGGAGCAGCGCGGCGAAGTTCTCGCAGAGCTGCCAGGACCAGTCCGTCGCGCCCAGCGGTGTCGCCCGCAGGCCCGGCAGGGCGAAGGGCACGCCGAGCGCGCTCGGCACCACCGACAGGCCCGCCCGCGCGGTGAACGCGGTGAGCAGGGTGGCGCTGCCGTGCAGCAGGACGAGCAGCAGGCAGGCGCAGCCCACCACGGCCGTGCCGTCCGTGTGCGCCCGCAGCGCGTCGATCGTCGTCCGCATGGCGCGTCACTGTAGGCCGCGCGGGGTGGCGCCGACAGGGTTCCGGCCGAAGAGAAGTGAACATTGCTCAGGTCTATTGCGGTGGGGTGTCCGCGATCTACCATCCGGGCCATGAAACCCCCTGTGGCGTGGCGGACTTGGGCGGTCGGCGGTGTCGTGCTCGCCGTCGCGGCCGCCCTCCTCGTCGCGGTCGGTCCCGAGGGCGCGGGTGCCACACGCGCCGACACCGCGAGCGGCCACCGGTGGATCACCGACCGGCAGGGCCGCGCCCTGGTGCTGCGCGGCCTGTCGACGGCCAGCAGCGCCAAACAGGCCGCCGACGGCATGCCGTGGATCGAGGAGAAGGACGTCGCGCGCGAACGGCGCGACCTCGGCACGAACTTCGTCCGCTTCCTCGTCCAGTGGCGCAACGTCGAGCCCGCGCCGGGGACGTACGACAGGACGTATCTGAAGCGGGTCGCCGAGCGGGTGCGGTGGTACGGCGAGCGGGGCTATCACGTGCTGCTCGACATGCACCAGGACCTGTACGGGCCGGGGGTCGGCGGCAACGGCGCGCCCCGGTGGGCCACCGAGACCGACGGTCTGACGTCGGCCCCCACCGACCCCTGGGAACTCGGCTATGCCGAGCCGGGGACCGTCCGCGCCTTCGACCGTTTCTGGGGGACGGTCGAAGGCGGCGGGCGCGATCTGCGGGGGCACTACGTGGGCGCCCTGCGGGAGGTGGCCAGGTACTTCGCCGACGACGACACCGTCGTCGGGTACGACCTGATGAACGAGCCCTGGGGCGGCAGCGTGCAGGGCCCCGCGTTCGAGTCGGGGCCGCTCGCCCGGCTCTACCAGGACGGCATCGACGCCATCCGCACCGTCGACCGCGACCACTGGCTCTTCGTCGAACCGTCCGCCATCGGCGCCAACTGGGGCTTCGCCACCGGACTTCCCCGCCTGGACGACCCGCGCGGCGACGGCGAGGCGGCGCGCATCGCGTACGCGCCCCATCTCTACCCCCTCCCCATGGACCTCGGCGGCGGCTACACCGGGGACACCAAGGGGCGGGTCGACGCATCGCTGCGGGCCTGGCGCGAGCAGACCGAGAAGACCGCGCGGCGGCTCGGGGCGCCCGTCGTCATCGGGGAGTTCGGGCTCGACGTGGGGCTGCCGGGCGCCATGGAGTACGTCGAGAAGGTGCAGCGGATGGCCGACGAGATGGGTGCGGGCATCGCGTACTGGTCCAACGACCCCGGTTCCTGGGCGCCTTGGGACGCGAAGATGAAGCCGACGCCGCTCCTTCCCGTACTCGACCGGCCCTACCCGAAGGCCATCGCGGGGGACCCCGTCGCCTATCGGTGGGACGCCGCGGACAAGGAGCTGACGGTGAGCTGGCGGGGCGGGGCGGGGGTGCGGGGCGGCACGGAGGTCCGGCTGCCCGCGCGGCACTTCCCCCGCGGCGGGCGGGTGACGGGCGGCGAGGTGATCTCCTGGGACGCCAAGTCCCGTACGCTCACGGTCGGTTCGGGGCCCGGCGAGCACGTTGTCCGCATCACGCCGCGTGGGTGAAACGGAAGAGTTCCCGCCCCTTGTCCGGCTGCACAGGGACCCCAAGAATGCCCCTGACAACCGCACGACAGGCGTACGTCACGAGGGGGGCTCCACAGATGGGAAAGATGAGCAAGGCGCTCGCGGGCGGACTGCTCGCGCTCGCGCTGGCCGGCGCGGGCGCGACACCCGCGTTCGCGGGCCACACCCAGCAGGACCGGCACGCGGCACAGTCCAAGGCCAAGGCCGTGGACTTCGCGGGGACGGTGGCGCTCAGCAACTGCTCGGGCTCGGTCGTCCGCACGCCCCAGGCCGCACCGGACGACCCGGCGCTCGTCCTCACCAACGGCCACTGCATCGAGTCGGGATTCCCCGCCGCGGGTGAGGTCATCGTCGACCAGCCGTCCACCCGCACCTTCAAGCTGCTCGACGCGAAGGCCAACGAGGTCGCCACGCTCAAGGCCACCAAGGTGTCGTACGCGACGATGACGGACACCGACATCACGATCTACCAACTCACCACCAGCTACCGCGACATCACGAAGAAGTACGGCATCAAGCCGCTGGAGCTCGACGCGGACCACCCGGTGAAGGGGCGGGCCATCACGGTCGTCTCCGGCTACTGGAAGAAGACCTACAGCTGCAGCATCGACGGCTTCGTGTACCGCCTCAAGGAGGGCGAGTGGACCTGGAAGGACTCGGTCCGCTACACCCCCGAGTGTCAGACCATCGGCGGCACGTCCGGATCGCCCGTCATCGACCACAAGACCGGCAAGGTCACCGCCATCAACAACACCGGGAACGAGGACGGCGAGCGGTGCACGCTCAACAATCCCTGTGAGGTCGACCGGAACGGCAACGTGACCGTGCGCAAGGGCATCAACTACGCGCAACAGACGTACGGGATCGTGCCGTGCGTCGGCAAGGGCAGCAAGATCGACCTGGCCCGGCCGGGGTGCAAGCTGCCCCGACCGGCGGCCGTTCAGTAACTGCCGAGCAGCGTCAGGGAGTCCGGCGTACGGCGCGTCCCGCGAGGACGTCCGTGCGCCGGCCGTCCCGCATCACGAACCTGCCGTCGATCAGGACGTGCGGGATGCCGGTCGGCAGTGTGCGGGGGGCCTCGAAGGTGGACCCCGCCGCGACCGTCTCCGGGTCGAAGAGGACGAGGTCGGCACGGTAGCCCTCGCGGACGACACCTCGGTCGGGCAGCCGCAGCCGGGCGGCCGGGCGCGAGGTGAGGTGCGCGACCGTCTCCTCCAGCGACAGCACGCCCAACTCCCGTGCGTAGCGCCCGAGATACTGCGGGAAGGTGCCGTACGCGCGCGGGTGCGGCTTGAAGCCCTGAAGGATGCCGTCGCTGCCGCCCGTGTGCACACGGTGCCGCATGATCGCCTGGACGTTCTCCTCGTGGCCGACGTGCTGCAGGATCGTCGAACCGAGCCTGTCGTTGACGAGGAGACGGCGGGCGGTGATCCAGGGCTCCTCGCCGCGCTGCGCGGCGGACTGCGCGATCGTCTTGCCCACGCACGAGGCGAGCCCCGGGTCGCTCACGCCCGAGATCTCGATCGTGTCCCACTCGATCGGTACGCCGTGACAGCCGTCGGCGCCGATGACCTCCATGTGATGGCGGATCTTCTCGGCCGTCGCGTCGTCCTGAAGACGGGCGAGGATCGCGTCGGGCCCGCCCTCGCTGGCCCAACTGGGCAGCATCGCCACGAGCGTCGTACAGCCCGGGGTGTAGGGGTACGTGTCCAGGGTGATGTCCGCGCCCCGCGCGAGGGCGTCGTCGAGGAGGGCGAGCAGGTCCGGCGCCTTCCCCTTGTTCACGCCGAAGTTCATGGTGGCGTGGGCGAGGTGGAGCGGGCAGTCCGCGGTACGGGTGAGGTTCACCATCTCCTCGTACGCCTGGAGGGCGCCCGCGCCGTAACTGCGGTGATGCGGGCAGTAGTAGCCCTGGTGGGCCGCCACCACCTTGCAGAGCTCGGTCAGTTCGGAGTCGTCCGCGTACATGCCCGGGGTGTACGTGAGGCCCGACGACATGCCGACGGCGCCCTCCCGCATCCCCTCGGCGACCAGCTCCTTCATGCGGTCGGTCTCCGCGGGCGTCGCCGGACGGTCGTCCCAGCCCACCGCGTACATCCGGACCGTGCCCTGAGGAATCAGATACGCGGCGTTCACCGCGATGCCGCGGCCGTCGTGCGCGGAGTCGAGGGCGTCCAGATAGCCGCCCACCGTGCGCCACGTGAAGTCGATGTCGCCGCCGTCGCCGTTCCAGCCCGTGATGGCCTGGCGGACCTGGGCGAGCGTCCTGTCGTCCACGGGCGCGTACGACAGGCCGTCCTGGCCGATGACCTCCAGGGTGACGCCCTGGGCCGCCTTCGCGCTGTGGTCCGGGTCCCTCAGCAGGGCGAGGTCGCTGTGCGCGTGCATGTCGATGAAACCGGGGGCGAGGGCCAGGCCCTCCGCATCCAGGGTGCTCCGCCCTGTCGGGCGGGGGCCCCTCGCTTCCCCCTCCCTGTGGATCGTGGTGATCCTGCCCTCGTGTACGCCGACGTCGGCGCGGTAGGAGGCACCTCCGGTGCCGTCTATGACATGTGCGTCTCGGATCACCAGGTCCATGGGGTGCCTCTCCTCTGCGTTCGGCTGTGTGCGGTGCGGGGCAATCGGGCGGGTGGGAGTGCTCTGCCCAAGACCCCCGGGTCAGAAGTACGTGCGGATGTAGTCCGTGACCGTTCCGTCGCCCTCGACCAGGGGAATCAGCTGCCACTTGTCGAACGCCGTGCACGGGTGCGAAAGACCCATGCCGAGCCAGTCGCCGACCGCGAGGTCCGCCTCGGGGGACGTACGGACCCATCCGTGCTGGTCGGAGAGCCCGGTCACCGAGACGCCCGTCGCGGGCCGCTCCACCCCGTCCCTGCGTACGACCTGCGCCTCCGGCAGGTCCAGGTCGTACGCCGCGTCCCGCTTGCCCGCGTTGGTGAACGCCTGCTCGGCACAGGGGCGGGACACCACCTGGGCCCAGAGCCGGAAGGCGGGTTCGAGCGCGCCCTCATCGGGGACGCGGTTGAACGGCGTCAGATGCCGGTAGTGCCCGTCGTCGTGCGAGACGTACGCGCCGGAGCGCAGCAACTTCAGGACGGGGAGCGACAGTTCGGGGATCTCGGCGAAGACCTCCGCGACCGCGTCGAACCACGCGCTGCCGCCCGCGCTGACGACGACCTCCGGCAGGTCGGCGAAGTGCCCCGTCCTGTCGCATTCGACGAGCAGCGCGACGAGCCGCCGCAGCCACGCGGTGACCCGCTCGCTGGAGGCGTCCGGCACCTCGCCCTCGTATCCGGCGACGCCCACGAGCCGCAGCGTGTCCGCGCCCGCGACGGCGTTGGCGATCTCGAAGCACTCGGCCTCGGTCCGTACGCCGGTGCGCGCCCCGTCGCCCGCCGCGAGTTCGACGACGACGTCGACGGGCCGGGTGGCGCCCGCCTCGCTGAGCGCGGCGTGCATGAGGTCGACTCCGCGTACGGAATCGACGTAACAGATGAAGCGGAAGCCGGGGTCGGCGGCGAGTTCGCCGGCGAGCCAGCGCAGCGCCGCCGCGTCGACGAGTTCGTTGGCGAGGAAGATCCGCGGGACGCCGAACGCCCGTGCCACGCGCACCTGGTGGGGGACGGCGAGGGTGATGCCCCAGGCGCCGCGCTCCAGTTGGCGCCGGAAGAGCTGGGGGGCCATGGACGTCTTGCCATGCGGGGCGAAGGCGAGGCCGTGCCGCTCGGCGTAGGTCTCCATGAGGGCGAGGTTGTGTTCCAGGCGTTCGGCGGAGAGCGCGAGGACCGGCGTGCTGAAGCCGCCGGTGAAGAGGTTCCTGCGCTGGGCGGCGAGCTCGCCGACGGTGAGTCCTTCGGCGTCCGGCGGCAGGCCCTTGAAGCGGTGGTCCACCCGCTCGTCGGCGAGCCGGGCGAGCCTGTCGTCCGGTGACTCGGCGGGACGGTCGACGGCGTTGTCGGCGGCCATGGGCGCCTCCTCCAGGAGTGCGTTGCACTATGTGCAACAGTCATTGCGTATGTCGCTTACTGCTGTCTAACATCCGAGCCAACGCCGGGTCAACGGATCCGGAGAGTCGGTTGAGGGGCTGAAGAGATCGTGACCGCACAGGCAGCCGCACGGGCAGCAGTGGACGTCGTAACGCTCGGCGAGTCCATGGTCACGTTCCTGCCCGCCCGGCCCGGACGCCTCGCCGACGTCCCCTCCTTCGACCGCGGGATCGGCGGCGCCGAGTCCAACGTCGCCTGTGCCCTTGCCGCCGCGGGACACACCGCCCGCTGGGTCAGCCGCGTCGGCACCGACGGATTCGGCGACCACCTCGTCGAGACGATCGCTCGGTACGGCGTCGACACCTCCGCCGTCGGGCGCGACCCGCACCGCCCCACCGGCATCTACTTCCGCACGGCCGACGACCGCGACACCGCGTCCCACGAAGTCGTCTACTACCGCGCGGGCTCCGCCGCCTCCGCCATGTCGACGGGCTCCGTCGACGAGGACGCGCTCACCTCGGGCCGCGTCCTGCACCTGTCGGGCATCACGCCCGCGCTCTCCGCCGACTGCCTGGACCTCGTACGGCATCTGTGCGCCCGGCGCGCCGACCGCGGCCACCTCGTCTCCTTCGACGTCAACCACCGCCCCGGCCTGTGGCAGGGCGCGGCCGCGGGCGCGGACGTCCTGCTCGACCTCGCCCGCGGCGCCGACCTCGTCTTCGTCGGCGAGGACGAGGCCGCCGCGGCCTGGGGCGTGACCGGCGGCCCCGAAGTGATCCGCGCCGCCCTGCCCGAACCCGCCACGCTCGTCGTCAAGCAGGGCAGCCGCGGCGCCACCCTCTTCGGCCACGGCGAGGAACCCGTCTTCCAGGCCGCCCTGCGCGTGGACGTCGTCGCGCCGGTCGGCGCGGGGGACGCCTTCGCCGCCGGATTCCTCTCCGCCACCCTGCGCGGCCTGCCCGCCGCGCACCGTCTGCGGCACGGCCACCTGACGGCCGCCGCCGCACTCACCGTCCCCGGTGACCTCGCCACCCCACCGCCCGCCCGTCGCCCGACCACCGCCCCCCAAGGAGCTGCTGCGCAGCGCCCCTCTTGGATCGCACACGCCGACCGCCTCGCCGCCCTGGACGACGCCGACTGGGGGAGACTGCGTCTCGGCCCCGGCTGGACGGCGGACGTTCCTGAGGACACCGAGGCCGAGGAGGAGGTACGTACCCCATGAGCCAGACCGTCGACCGCGCGCTCTCGATCCTGCCGCTGCTCGCCGAGGGCCCCGCCGACCTGGGCCAGGTCGCCGACCGGCTCGGCGTCCACAAGTCCACCGCGCTCAGGCTGCTGCGCACCCTCCACGAACACGGCCTGGTCTTCCGCCAGTCCGACCAGCGTTACCGCCTGGGCGCCCGCCTCTTCGCGCTCGCCCAGGAGGCCGTCGAGAACCTCGACGTACGCGAGATCGCCCACCCCCACCTCCTGGCCCTCAACGAGAAGTGCGGCCACACGGTCCACCTCGCCGTGTACGAGGAGCAGGAGGTCCTGTACATCGACAAGGTCGAGAGCCGCTACCCGGTGCGGATGTACTCCCGCATCGGCAAGCCGGTGGCCATCACCGTCGCCGCCGTCGCCAAGCTGCTGCTCGCCGACTTCCCGGAGGCCGAGCGCCGCGCCATCGCGGAGAAGCTCGACTACCCCACCTACACGTCCCGTTCGACGCCCAACGCCGCGGCGTTCCTCAAGGAACTCGCGGCCGTGCGCGAACAGGGCTGGGCCACCGACCTCGGTGGCCACGAGGAGTCCATCAACTGCATCGGGGCCCCCATCCGCGGTGCGGACGGCCGCGTCGTCGCCGCCATGTCGGTGTCCGCGCCGAACGTCGTCGTCACGGCCGAGGAACTCCTCACCCTGCTCCCGCTGGTGCGCCGCACGGCGGACGCCATCAGCAGGGAGTACTCAGGCGCCGCGCCCGAGTCGAAAACCGCCCCTCTCAAGGAAGCCTGATCAGCGAATGACCGAGAAGACCGCCCTCACCCCGGCCACCCACACCACCCCGCCCGCGAAGTTCTCCCACGGCGTGAAGAAGGGCAACATCCTTCAGGTCGCCGGGCAGGTCGGCTTCCTCCCCGCCGAGGAGGGCAAGGCCCCCACCCCCGCGGGCCCGACCCTGCGCGAGCAGACCCTCCAGACCTTCGCCAACGTCAAGGCCATCCTCGAAGAGGGCGGCGCGACCTGGGACGACGTGATGATGATGCGCGTCTACCTCACGGACGTCGACCACTTCGCGGAGATGAACGAGATCTACAACTCCTACTTCGAGGAGCAGGGCCTGAAGGCCCCGGCCTCCGCCCGCACCACGGTCTACGTGGGGCTGCCCAAGGGCCTGCTCATCGAGATCGACGCGCTCGCCGTGCTCGGCTGAGACGCATCAACCCCCAGCAAGCCGTACGTCGTCACGGTGCGGCGCCCCACCCCGGGGCGCCGCACCGCGATCCCCCCTGCCCCGGCTGTGTCTTTTGGGGGCGGCCCCCAAACCCCCGTCCCATGCACTTACGAGGTCAACGATGTCCCCGTCTCCCTTCACCGCGCTCGCGGCCGCCCCCGCCACCGAGCCGCCACCGCACACCGGCGGAATCCTCACCCTGATCGACGGCACGGCAGGTCTCCTGACCGTCGCCGCGCTCGGCATCGTCCTGCTGCTCTTCCTGATCATCAAGGTCAGACTGCAGCCCTTCGTGGCGCTGCTCGCGGTCTCCATAGTCGTCGGCCTCTCGGCCGGCCTCTCCGTCACCGAACTCTTCGGCACCGTCCAGAAGTCCGACGCCGTCTCGGTCATCGAGTCCGGCATGGGCGGCATCCTCGGCCATGTGGCGATCATCATCGGCCTCGGCACGATGCTCGGCGCGATCCTCGAAGTCTCCGGCGGCGCCGAGGTGTTGGCGTCCCGGCTGCTCGGCCTCTTCGGTGAGAAGCGCGCTCCGCTCGCGATGGGCCTGACGGGTCTGATCTTCGGCATCCCCGTCTTCTTCGACGTCGGCATCTTCGTCCTCGCGCCGATCGTGTACGCGGCGGCCAAGCGCAGCGGCAAGTCGATCCTCCTCTACTGCCTCCCGCTGCTCGCGGGTCTGTCGATGACCCACGCGTTCCTGCCCCCGCACCCCGGCCCGGTGGCCGCGGCGGGACTCCTGAAGGTGGACCTCGGCTGGGTCATCCTCATGGGCATCGTCTGCGGCATCCCTGCCGTCCTCGCCGCCTGGGTCTTCTCCGCCTGGATCGGCAAGCGCATCTTCGTGCCCGTCCCGCAGGACATGGTCGAGGCCGCCGACGAGGCGAAGGCCGCGGTCGTCGCCGAGCAGCGCGCCGCAGGCGTCGAGCCGCGCGAGAAGCCGGTGCCGCTGGGCATCGTCTTCACCATCATCGGTACGCCGCTGGTCCTGATCCTCCTGGCCACCTTCTCCTCGATCGCCTTCGACCCTTCCCCAAGCTCTTCGACAAGCTCCGAGCAGGGGATACCCCATTCCCTCCGGTCGGTCATCGAGTTCTTCGGCAGCCCCTTCGTCGCCCTGACGATCGCGCTCCTGATGGCCTACTACCTGCTCGGCATCCGGCGCGGCTGGTCCCGCAAGTCCCTTGAGACCGTGTCGACTTCGTCCCTCAAGCCGGTCGGCAACATCCTCCTGGTCGTCGGCGCGGGCGGCATCTTCGGCGCGGTCCTCAAGGCCAGCGGCGTCGCCACGGCCATCTCGGACACCTTCCAGGACGTGGGCCTGCCGATCATCGTCCTCGCCTACCTGCTCTCCCTGATCCTGCGCGTGGCCCAGGGCTCCGCGACGGTCGCCATCGTCACGACGGCGGGCATCGTCGCCCCCCTCCTCTCCGAGGGCGACTACTCCCAGGCGTTCGTGGCCCTCGTCATCATGGCCATCTCGGCGGGCTCGATCTTCGCGTCGCACGTCAACGACGGGGGCTTCTGGATGGTCGCGAAGTACTTCGGCATCTCCGAGCGGGACACGCTCAAGACGTGGACGGTGCTGGAGTCGGTGCTGTCCGTGGCCGGGTTCGCGGTCGCGGGTGCGGTGAGCCTGTTCGTGTAGGGGCTCGCCCTAGCCGGTCTGCTGCGAGCAGGTCCGGTCCTTGGCGGGCAGCTTGCCGGTGGCCAGGTAGCGGTTGACCTGGTTGTCCACGCAGGCGTTCTCGTAGAGGCCGTAGACCGCGTGCCGGTTGGCACCCTTGACGGTGATCAGCCGGGAGCTCGGCAGCAGGCCGTGCAGGGCGACGGCACCCTTGTGCGGGGTGCGCGGGTCGCCGGTGGCGGACACGATCAGCGCCTTGGCGTCGTGCTCGACCTCGGTGGGCCGCTCCTTGGGCCGGTCCCAGAAGGCGCACGGGCCGATGTTGTTGTTCACCGCGCCGAAGTGCGGGTACGCGGCGCGGCTGCGCCGGATGTCCCGCCAGTAGACCTCCGGGTCGCGCGGGGCCGCCTTGTCCCCGCAGATGACCGCGGTCTGCGCGCTGCCCATGTTCGACTGGTCGCCGGTCGTCGCGAGCCGCAGCAGTCCGGCGAACTGCGGCGAGAGCGTGGTCGGCCGTCCGGCCGCGGCCTTGTTCAGCACGGACACCATCTCGCCGAGGGACGCCCGCGAGGCGTCGGTGTCGCTGTCGAGCCCGGCGAGGAGGACGAACGGGACCTGCGTGTCGTCGAGTCGGAAGCGCTCCGGGGCGGTGCCGACGGTCAGCGGGCCGCGCGAGGACTTCCTTATGACGCGGTCGATGGTGGCGAGGACCTGGGCGCGGGTGTGGCCGAGGTGGTAGGTGTCGTTCCGGGCGGCGGCCCAGGTGGCCCAGTCGGCGAGCGCCCGCTCGTTCTCGCCGACGGCCTCCTTCAGCAGCCGGGGGCCGAACTTGCGCGGGTCGATGGCGCCGTCCAGGACCATGCGGTCGGTGCGCCCTGGGAACATCTGGGTGTAGACGGTGCCGAGGTAAGTGCCGTACGAGTAGCCGAAGTAGGAGATCTTCTTCTCGCCGAGCGCGCCGCGGATGACGTCCATGTCGCGGGCCGTGTTGCGGGTGCTCACATGCGGCAGCACGTCGGCGTTGGTGGCGCGGCACTTGGCGGCCAGGTCCTTCTGGAGGTCGACCTGGCGCTCGAAACTCGCCCGGCCCAGACCGGCCGAGAAGAGCGTGGTGCCGACGTTCCAGCCGCAGTCCAGCGGGGTGCTGCGGCCGACGAAGCGCGGGTCGAAGCCGACGATGTCGTACCGCGGGCCCGTCCTCTTCATCCACGCGTGGAACTCCGGCGGGGACTGGACGGCGCCGTTCCCGGGGCCGCCGTTGTTGAGCAGGATCGAGCCGATGCGGTGGCGGGTGTCGGTGGCCTTCAGCCGGGACACGGCGACGGTGATCGTACGGCCCCGGGGCTTGGAGTAGTCGAGCGGCACGGTGACGTCCGCGCACTGCACGCCTGCCTTGTCCAGGTCGCGGCCCATGGGGTCGGCCGGGCCCGTGGAGCAGCCGCCCCAGGCAAGACGCTGGTCGTAGTAACGGTCGAGCCCGGACGCGGACTTGGCCGGTGCGGCGGTCGCCGTGGTGGACGCGGCGACCGCGGCGGGGGCCGCGCCGAGGCAGGCGGCGAGGACGAGGCCGACGTTCCGTATATGTCTCATACGCCAGACGCTAAGCGGAACAGTGACTCCCACTCACTACGGCTGTCCCCCCAACCCCGATGGGGGCTGCCCCCGGGTCGGGGACGCGGCGAAACGATCTGGCAGGGACCGGGCGAGTGAGGCGGCCGCGTGTTGGCCGTCGGGGTGTGTGCGCGACGCCCAGCATGGGGGCGCCCGGCGACCGTCGGGCACACTCCGCCGCGTCTGGAGCCGCCTCATGCGCGTCCGCAACGTACGAAGCAAAGCCTGTGCCACCGTCCTGACCGCCTTGCTGGCGGTCGCCGTTCTGCCCGGGGAGGCGTACGCGGGCAATGTGCCGCCCACGTGCGGTGCGGCGCGCGGCGACTACTACGGGACGTTCGGGGGACGTTCCAAAGGATCCGTCCCGGCGTGGTCGACCCGGGGTTGTCGCTCTCGGAGAAGAAGCGGCCCGACAAGCACCGGGTCACCTTCGGCAGGCCGAACACCTTCACCATCACGGGCCACGGCATGGACATCGCAGGGACCTGGAAGTACCTCGACTGGCAGGCGCACGAGAACGGCGGCAACCAGTACGGCCGGCGGCTGCTCGTCCTCACCGGCAGGGACGGCGGCACCCTCCACGGCGAGGTCCAGGAGTGCCAGACCTGGTCCGCGGGGCGGGTCACCGGCGTCTCGCTCTTCCGCGGGCCCAAGGACCGGCCCACGGAGTACATCATCGCGACGCGCCCCAAGGAGGAGCCACGTCCCAAGGAGGAGCCACGCCCCAAGGAGCCGCTCCAGCCCTGGTGGTGGCCCACGTCCATGTCCTTCTGGGGCTGACCTGGGGACGACGGCAGTCGGTGGCCCCGGGCCCGTGCGGGTCCGGGGCCACCGCGTGCGGGTGCGTCAACTCGTGCAGTACTGCTGTTCCTTGCCGATGGACCGGTACATGCAGTCCGAGTTCTCCAGGAGCTGCAGGACCGCGTCGCGGTTGCGTGAGGTCTCGCGCTCGATGACCTCGTCGGGCGGGTAGAAGCCGCCGCCGCCCGCGGACGTCGGGTACATCTCGAAGGTGTAGCTGAAGATCTTCTGGTTGCCCCACAGCCAGTCGTCGATCGTGCCGTCCGTGATGTAGAGGTCACTGGACTGCTCGGGCGTGTAGCCGTTGCTCGCGGCCATCTTCTTGCCGACGGCGGCGTGGGCGTCGCGGTCGTCCTGGGTGAGGCCGGGGGCCGTGTCGTTGTACGTGTAGCCGTACGGCCACAGGACCAGTTCGCTGTACGTGTGGAAGTCGATGGCCGCCTTGATCTGCTGCTTGCCGCCGACGACCCGGCTGCGGACGAAGTCGGCGACGACCTTCACCTCGGGCGCCGACTCGGCGGCCGAACCCCGGTAGGTCTCGGAGCCGGGGGTGCTCGAAGAGCCGCCGCAGCAGCCCCACTTGTAGCCCCAGTTGCGGTTCAGGTCGGTGCCGGTGCGGCCGCCGGGGTTGGGCTGCCGGTTCAGCCGCCAGCTGCGGTAGGAGCCGGTCGCGATGTCGTACTCGCCGCCGTCCGGGTTCATGTCGGGGACGATCCAGATCTCGCGCGAGTCCACCATCTTCTTGATGCGCGCGTCGGAGCCGTAGCCCGCGCCGAGTTCGCGCAGCAGGTACAGCGCCATCTCGACGGTCAGGTGCTCGCGGGCGTGCTGGTGGTGGGTGAAGAGCACCTCGGGCTCGGCCTCGTCGGTGCCGACGTTGTCGCTGATCTTGATGGCGACGATGTCCCTGCCGGAGTACGACTTGCCGATGACCTTCTTCGTCATCAGGTTCGGGTAGGCCGCGATGCGCTGGTCGATCTCCGCGTTCATCTCGGCGTAGTTGTGGTACTTCGCGTCGGCGGGCGGGAAGTCCTTGGGCTCGATCGCCTGCCCGTCCGTACGCTTCGGGGGACCGGCGAGGGCCTTGAGCGTGTAGCCCAACTCCCGGAGTTTCGCGGCCTCCCTGCCGTCGGCCGAGACGACCACCGCGCGGGCGTCGATCTCGTCGATCGAGACGCCGGTGCGGGCGAGCGCGGTGCGCGCGGCGCGGTCGTCGCGCAGCGGGATCTGGTACTGGCGCGTCTCGTCGTCGTCCGCCGCCGCCGTCTTCCGGGGGGCCTGGTCGGCCGGACCGGGTGAGGCGTTGGCGGTGATGGGTGCCGCGACGGCGAGGGCGAGAAGGGCTGCGAGTGCGGCGGATCTTCTGCCGCGTATCCGAAGTCGCATGAAGTCTCCTCGGGGGTGGGGGCGGTTCAGTGCGACGCGTGCGGTGCGGGGTGACGCACGTACCCGCGTGCTGTGCGAGCGCTGTGCGTGTGCTGTGCGCGAGCTGTTGTTGCGCTGTGCGGGCCCATCGTGGGTGCGTGGCATGCTCCCGTCAACGCGGTCTTTGGCCAATCCGCCGTGCCGCCCACCGGGAGCGGCGGCTCGACCCAACCCCTTGTGCACCAGCTGTCTTTGCGGTTTCTTGATCGCATGGCTGAAACCACGGGTGGCGGGACCGACACGGGCGAGGGCGCCGTCCGGCTCCGCAAGGCGAGCTGGAAGTACGTCGGCCCCGGCATCGTCGTCGCGGCGACCGGCGTCGGCGCCGGTGACCTGGTCGCGACGCTCATCGCGGGCAGCAAGTTCGGCTACACGCTGCTGTGGGCCGCGATCATCGGCTGTCTGGTGAAGATCTCGCTCGCCGAGGCGACGGGGCGCTGGCATCTGGCCACCGGGCGCACCCTCTTCGAGGGCTGGCGCAGCCTCGGCCAGTGGACCACCTACTACTTCGCGGTCTACGTGGTCATCTGGGGCTTCGTGTACGGCGCGACGGCCATGTCGTCCAGCGCCCTGCCGCTCGTCGCGCTCTTCCCCGACGGGCCGAGCCTGAAGACCTGGGCGGTCATCTGCGGGCTGCTGGGGCTCGCCTTCGTCTGGTTCAACCGGTACGCCGTCTTCGAGAAGGCCATGACGGTCGTCATCGGCATGAAGTTCCTGATCGTCGTGTACGTCGCGATCCGCGTCGCCCCCGACCTCGGCAACGCCGTCAAGGGCCTCGCGCCCGCCCTGCCCGACGGTTCGCTGCTCTACACGCTCGGCCTGATCGGCGGCGTCGGCGGCACCATCACCATGGCCGCGTACGGGTATTGGGTGAACTCCAAGGGCTGGACCGACATCAGCTGGCTCAAGGTGATGCGGCTCGACAACCGCGTCGCGTACCTCACCACCGGCGTCTTCGTCGTCGCGATGATGATCATCGGTGCCGAGCTCCTGCACTCCACGAACATCGCCCTCACCTCGGGCGACCGCGGCCTGATCGACCTCGGCAAGGTCCTTGAGGACAAGTTCGGCGCGGTCACCGCGAACCTCTTCCTCATCGGCTTCTTCGCCACGTCCTTCGGCGCCCTGATGGGCGTGTGGCACGGCGTGAGCCTGATGTTCGCGGACTTCGTGGAGCGGCTGCGGCGCGAGCGCGGGGCCGCTGGCGCCTCCGGCGGAGAGGACATGGTCGAGGAGGTCGCCGCGGGCAAGCGCGAGAAGTCGGTGCCGTTCCGCGCGTATCTGCTCTGGCTGACCTTCCCGCCGATGGGCCTGCTCTTCCTCGACCAGCCCTTCGGCCTCGTCATCGCCTACGGCGTGCTCGGCGCGTTCTTCATGCCGTTCCTGGCCCTGACCCTGCTCTGGCTGCTCAACTCCTCCCGTACGCCCAAGCAGTGGCGCAACGGCATCCTGAGCAATGTGATGCTGGCGGGCGCGGGGCTGCTCTTCCTGATCCTGTGCGTGCAGCAGGTGCGCGACCTGCCGTGGTGACGCGCCACAGCTTCAGGGACCGCACCGTGTCCGACGCGGGGTCGTGCCCCGCAGGGGCGCGGGGAACTGCGCGACCAGCCCCCACCGGCCCGCGGATGACGCACTCCACCTCCCGCGGAGCGCTTGGCGTGCCGCGCCCGTGGCGGGGTCGAAGGCCGTGCCGTCCAGGTCCGCCTTCTGCGGCGGGATATGCGTGGAAGGGTGGACGTGCTCATGACCTGGGACTTTGCCCGGGTGCGTACACATGACAGCGCCGCCGGGGGAGCGGCGGCGCTGCGGTCTTGAGGGGGGAACCGGGGGTTACGGCATGCCGTGGACGTGCGCGCCGACCGCCTTGGACCAGGCGCTGCCGGCCGTGGCGTCCCAGTTGGTGGACCAGGTCATCGCGCCCCGGATGTCCGGGTAGGTCCTGGACGGCTTGAAGGAGCCGCAGCCGGTGCCCTTGGCGAGGCAGTCCAGGGCGTTGTTCACGACGTCGGGGGAGACGTAGCCGCCGCCCGCCGCACGGCTCGACGCGGGCACGCCGAGACCGACCTGCGACGGCGCGAGGCCGTTCTCCAGCTGGATGCAGGCGAGCCCGGTGAGGAAGTCGACGGTGCCCTGGCTGTAGACCTTGCCGTCGCAGCCCAGCATCGAACCGCTGTTGTAGTACTGCATGTTGACCACCGTGAGGATGTCCTTCACGGCGAGCGCGGTCTTGAAGTACTCGTTCGACGGGGACTGCATGTCGATGGTCTGCGGCGCCATCGTCAGGACGAATCCCGAACCGGCCTTGCCCGCGAGGGACTTGAGTGCCTGCGTCATGTACGTGGAGTTGAGGCCGTTCTCCAGGTCGATGTCGACGCCGTCGAAGCCGTACTCCTGCATCAGCTTGTACGTGGAGTCCGCGAACGCGTTCGCCGATGCCGGGTCGTTGACGGAGACCGCGCCCTTCTCGCCGCCGACGGATATGATCACGGACTTGCCGGCCGCCTGCTTGGCCTTGATGTCGGCCTTGAACTGGTCGACGGTGTAGCCGCCGAGCCCGGCCGAGTCCAGGTTGAAGGTGATCTCGCCCGGTGTGGCGGTGGCATCGGCGAAGGCCACGGCGACGATGTCGTACTCGTCCTGCACGTCGGCCAGCTTCTGCACCTGGGCGCCGTTGTTGAAGTTCTGCCAGTAGCCGGTCACCGCGTGCTGGGGCACGGCGCGGGTCTGCGCGCCCGCGGTGCCCGCGCCGCCGGTGAACAGGCCGGTGAGGGCGAGGGCCAGGGCCGTGAGCGACCCGAGTACTGCTCCCGTTCTGCTGCGTGTGCGGTCCACTGCTGCCTCCGGTGGGGGGAAGTGAAGAGGGGGGAGGTGTTCGGGAACGGTGGCCACCGTCGTCCGCCAGGGTCGTGCCCGCTCGGCATGGTGTCTCCTGGCTTGGTCGTACAAGCTGGTCCAGACCAATTGAGTTGTCAAGCCCTCAAGCACCACTCGGTTCGCGCCGACAGGGGCCCACCTCCACATGAACAGTGGGAAGTTGGGTGTTGGGGCGACCATGACGTGGATATGGTGCTGAGGCAGGAGTGCACGAGGACCGGGGGTGTACGCGTTGCCGACCGCCATAGCCGTCACCGGCCCCGATCTCGTGCTGCCGTCACCCGACCGGCACACCCCGTCGGCCGCCGTCCTGCAGTCGGCCGTGCAGTCCCCGCGGACGTACTCGCTGGACCAGTCCCTCACCGAGATGCACACGCTCATCGAGCACCACGGCTATGTGGTGGTCCTGTGCCCCGCCTCCGCGCCCGCGTCCGTCAGACACCGCCTGCACGCGATCCGCTCGGTCCTGGAGAGCGACCGCATCGCGATCCTGCGCTCGGACCTGCCGCCCCTCGGCATCGCCGTACTCGCCCTGCAGCTGCGGCAGTTGTCCGTCTGCGACTTCAGCCCCGGCGTGCTCGCGTCCGCCGCGCGGCTGCTCTCCCACTACATCTACGCGGGCGCCCTGCTCGGCTCCGTCGCCCGGCTCGACCGCGTGCCCGTCACCCTCCAGTCGCACGCCAAGTCCTGGGTGCCCGGCACCCAGTTCGCCGTGCTCGCCACGCCGCGCCCCGAGCTGGCCAAGGTCACCGCCGACGGCGACGCGCACCTGCCGGGACCGGGATTCGGCACGAAGATGCTGTACGCACCGGGCCGCATCGCCCCCGACTGGGTCACCACGGCACTCGCCCCCGTCTGGCACTGCCAGGGGGTCGAAGAGGTGCGGCTGCCCGCGGAGTCCGCGCGCTGGTGGGCGACCGGCAAGCTCGTCGAGTTCGCCGCGGCCATCCCGGACATCTCCGTGCTCTACCAGCTCGTGTCGTCCGTGCGCCGCGACGACTGCCACTGGTGCGGGCTCGAACTCATCGGCGACCGCTGCGCGTTCTGCGCCGCACCGCTGCCCCCGCCCGGCGAACGCCCCTCGCCGGGGGCCCGCGCCCTGCCGCCCCGCAGTGTCAACGCCCTGCCCAGGGGCGCGACCTAGACCGCACCGCACCGCCCTCGCACCTCGTACGCGACCGACGACCGCACGCGCACCACCCCGCTCACCGTCCGTAGCCAACCGCACCCGATCGAGGTAGTACGGCCCATGAACTCACGCCAGCGCCGCGGCGTCATCCTGCTGGTTCTGTCGGTCCTGTGCGCGTTCGGCGCGTTCGCGGGCGTCCTCTCCGTGATCCGCGACGTCAACTCGAAGGTGGGCCCCGAGGTCGCGGCGTACAAGCTCAAAGGGGACATCGCGCCCTACAAGGAACTGACCGCGGGACAGTTCGAGAAGGTCGAGATGCCCGAGCGGTGGCTGTCCGACAACGCCGTCACCGACCTCGGCGAGATCCGCGGCAAGATCGCGGTGACCCAGCTGCGCAAGGGCTCCCTGCTCCAGTCCGACATGATCGTCAAACGGCCCGAACTCGGCCCGGGCCAGCAGGAGATCGCCATCATGATCGACGCCGCCACCGGCGTCGCGGGCAAGATCACCCCCGGCTCGACGGTCAACATCTACGCCACCTTCAAGGGCGAGACCGACAAGGCGAAGGACCAGTCCAAAGTCATCGTGGAGGGCGCCAAGGTGCTCGACGTCGGCAAGCTGACCCCGCTCGAACCGAACCAGGACGACCGCACCCGCCGCAAGGCGACGGAGGCCGTGCCGATCACCTTCGCCCTCGGCACGGCGGACGCCCAGCGCGTCGCGTACGCCGAGTCGTTCGCGACCCACGTCCGGCTCGCCCTCGTCGGTGCGGGCGGCGACGCCACCGTGCCGCCGCGCGACCGGACGTACACCCTCGACGAGGACAAGTAGGAGGTCTCGTATGACCACGCGGATCCTCCCCGCCGTCGGCGACATCGACGCCGCCCGGGCCCTGTCCACGCTCGTCGGACAGCTCCCCGAGGCCGAACCCGCCCTGCCCGTCGGCGACTCCACCGCCCTGCTCGACACCCTCGCCGGGCTCGCCGCCGAATCGCTCGACGAACTGCCCGAAGTCGTCCTCGTGCACGAGCGCATCGGCCCCGTCCCCGCCCTCGACCTCATCCGCGACCTCGTCCTGCGCTTCCCCGCCGTCGGCGTCGTCCTGATCACCGCCGACACCAGCCCCGGCCTCCTCACCGCCGCCATGGACTCCGGCGCACGCGGCATCGTGAACTTCCCCCTCGCCTACGACGCCCTCGCCGAACGCGTCCAGGCGGCCGCGGCCTGGTCCACCGGAATGCGACGCCACCTGGGCAGCGGGAGCCTGGAGCTGTACGCGGGCGGCGGTGCCCCCGGCGCGCCCGGCGCGGGCACCGTCGTCACGGTCAGCGGGGCCAAGGGCGGCGTCGGGGCGACCCTCACCGCCGTCCAACTCGCCCTTGCCGCCCAGGCGTCCGGCCGCTCCGTCGCCCTCCTCGACCTCGACCTCCAGTCCGGCGACGTCGCCTCCTACCTCGACGTGCAGTTCCGGCGCTCCGTCGCCGACCTCGCCGCCATCACCGACATCACGCCCCGCGTCCTCCAGGATGCCGTCTACACCCACGAGACCGGCATCGGCCTCCTCCTCGCCCCCGCCGACGGCGAACGCGGCGAAGAAGTCACCGACCGCGTCGCCCGCCAGACCCTCGGCGCCCTGCGCGCCCGCTACGACGTCGTCATCGTCGACTGCGGCGCCTACGTCACCGCGGCCGGCGCCGTCGCCGTCGAACTCGCCGACCAGGCCCTGCTCCTCGTCACCCCCGACGTCGTCGCCGTACGCGCCGCCAAACGCATGGTGCGGCTCTGGGACCGCCTCCAGATCCGCAAGGCCGAGGAGACCGTCACCGTCGTCAACCGGCACGGCAAGGGCGCGGAGATCCAGCCCTCCCTGGTGGAACGCGTCACCGGCACGAAGGTGGCCCGGATCACCGTGCCCGCCGCCTTCAAGGAACTCCAGGCCGCCGTCGACGCGGGCCGCATGCAGGACCTCGACAGCCGCTCCTCCGTGAAACAGGCCCTGTGGGGCCTCGCCGGCGAACTCGGCCTCGTCGACCAGGCCGCCACGGGCAACGGCAGGCGCACCGGCCTCACCCTGCGCAAGAAGACCGCGACCGGCGACCGGGGCGCGGTCACCCTGGAATTCGCCGGGATGTTCCCGCTGCTGCTCGTCGTCATGACGATCCTCTGGCAGTGCGCGCTCTACGGCTACTCGTACTCCCTCGCGGGAAACGCCGCCGACGAGGCGGCCCGCGCCGCGACAGCCGCCCACGCGGCAGGCACCGGCGCGGCGGGCGCCTGCTCCAACGCCGCCAGGGAACACCTCCCCGACGCCTGGCAGAACGCCTCGATCTCCTGCACCGACGAGGGCCCCGTCTGGAAAGCCCACGTCTCCCTGAACGTCCCCGTCTTCCTCCCCGGCTTCGACGCGGGCTGGACGGTGGAGGGGGAGGCGGGGGCGGCGAAGGAGGGGGAGGGGTGAGTCCCACTGTGAGCAGGCGTGCCGTTACTGCTGTGGGCAATCGTTCCGCAGGGCGAGTGGGGTCTCCCCTGCTCGAGCGAAGCCGAGAGCTGGGGGAAAGGCGGGCACAGCCCACGGTGCGGGGCGCCGGAACGGAGGCGTCCCGCCGGCGCCGATGGGGCGACCACGGCGTCTCCATGCTGGAATTCGCGGGCTTCCTCCCGATCCTCCTCCTGGTGGGCCTCGCCGCGATCCAGCTGGGCCTGGTCGGCTACGCCGCGAACCAGGCCGGATCAGCCGCCCGCGCAGCGTCCCGCGCCGCCTCCCAGGGCGACTCCGGCGAGGCCGCGGGCCGGGCGGCCATGGACGGCAGCCTGGACGCGGACGTAGGCGTCAGCCGAACCGGCACCACGACGACCGCCACCGTCGAGGTCCAGGTCCCCACCCTGCTCCCCTTCGTGGACACGGACTGGAGCGTCACCAAGAAGGCCACGATGCCCAACGACGACGACGGCTGAACAGGCCCACGGACGAACAGACCCACGGACTAACAGACCCACGGACGAACAGACCCACGGACGAAGGAGGTCGAAGGACGACATGAGCCTGCGGGACCGCGTGGCCCCCACGCACCAGACCGAGCCGAGCCGCGACGACGGCCTCGTCGCCGTCTACCGCTCCAAGCTCCTCGAAGAGATAGACCTCGCCGAGATGTCCTCGCTCGCCGCGGCCGACCGCCGCGTCCGCCTGGAGCGCGTGCTCGGCCACATCATCAGCCGCGAGGGCCCCGTCCTCTCCACCTCCGAGCGCGCCCAGCTGATCCGCCGCGTCGTCGACGAGGCACTCGGACTCGGCGTACTCGAACCGCTGCTCGCCGACGCGTCCATCACCGAGATCATGGTGAACGGCCCCGACTCGATCTTCGTCGAACGCAACGGCCGCGTGGAACAGCTCCCGCTCCGCTTCGCCTCGAACGACCAGCTGATGCAGACCATCGAACGCATCGTGTCGACCGTCAACCGCCGCGTGGACGAGTCGAGCCCGATGGTCGACGCCCGCCTGCCCACCGGCGAACGCGTCAACGTCATCATCCCGCCGCTCGCCCTCACCGGCGCGACCCTCACCATCCGCCGCTTCCCGCGCGCCTACACGCTGCCGGAACTCATCGGCCTCGGCTCGCTCGACGAGCACATGCTGATGCTGCTCGCCGCGTTCGTACGGGCCCGCTTCAACGTCATCGTCAGCGGCGGCACCGGCTCCGGCAAGACGACCCTCCTCAACGCCCTCTCCGGCCTGCTCCCTTCGCACGAGCGCATCATCACCATCGAGGACTCGGCGGAGCTCCAGCTCCAGCAGGAGCACGTCATCCGCCTCGAATCCCGCCCCCCGAACGTCGAGGGCAAGGGCCAGATCACCATCCGCGACCTGGTCAGGAACGCCCTGCGGATGCGCCCCGACCGCATCATCGTCGGCGAGGTACGCGGCGGCGAGACCCTCGACATGCTCCAGGCGATGTCGACCGGCCACGACGGCTCGCTGGCGACCGTCCACGCGAACGCGGCGGAGGACGCCCTGATGCGGCTGCAGACCCTCGGCTCGATGTCGGAGGTCCAGATCCCCTTCGAGGCGCTGCGGGACCAGATCAACTCCGCGGTGGACGTGGTCGTCCAGCTGACCCGGCACGGCGACGGCTCCCGCAAGGTCTCCGAGATCGTCCTCCTCGTCTCGCACGGCCGCCAGCAGTTCCGCATCGTGCCGGTCACCCGCTTCGTGCCACGGCCGCTCGGCCCCGACCGCGTCGTGCACGGCTACTTCGAACATCTGCCGCTGCCGCGCGAGATCGCCGACAAGCTGTACGTCGCGAACGAACCGGTGCCACCGGCGTTCGGGGTGGCCGAGGCCATCGACGTACTGAACACGAGGGAAGCCATCGGATGAACAACCCTGCCCTCCTCGCGCTGGGCGCCACGATCCTGACGGGCACGCTCGCGGTCGCAGGCGTCCATACGTACGCGTCGGGACGGGCCCAACGGCAGGCCCTGGTCGACCGGTTGGCGCTCGGCCCCGGCACCGGCGACGGCGGCCCGCCCGGCCGCGCCCGCCGCTTCGCCGCCGTCGACCGCAGGCTGCGCCGCACCCGCCTCGGCCGCCAGATCCAGCTGCGGCTCGCCTCGACGGGGCTCGACCTGACGGCGGGCGAGTTCTTCACGTACGTCGTGGCGGTCGTCGCCGCACTCTGGCTGATCGCGGCCGCGACCCTCGCCCCCTTCTTCGGCCCGATCGCGGGCGTCGTCGCGGTGTGGGGCGCGGTCGCCTTCCTCAACTGGCAGCGGCAGAAACGCATCGAGGCGTTCATCAACCAACTCCCCGACGTCGCCCGCATCCTGGCCAACGCGACGGCCGCGGGCCTCGCCCTGCGCACCTCGCTGGCGATGGCCGCGGAGGAGCTCGAAGCCCCGGCGGGCGAGGAACTCTCGCACGTCGCCGACCAGTTGACGCTCGGCCGCTCCGTCGACGACACCCTGGGCGAACTGGCCGAACGCCTCCCGTCCCGCGAACTGATAGTCCTGGTCACCACGTTGGTCCTGTCCAACAAGGCGGGCGGCACGGTGGTCAACTCCCTGCGCAACCTCACCCAGACCCTGGAGGACCGCAAGGAGACCCGGCGCGAGGTCCGCACGATGCTCTCCGAGGTCCACGCGACGGCCTTCACCGTCCCGCTCCTCGGCCTCGGCTCCCTGCTCCTGATCAACTCGTCGAACGAGGGCGCACTGGAGCGGGTGACCGGCTCACCGGTGGGCCAGACACTGATCCTGATCTCGCTGGGCCTGTACGGCATCGGCTTCTTCGTGATCAGACGCCTGGGCAAGATCGAGGTCTGATCGAGGTCTGATCGAGATCGAGAAGAATCCACTGAAGTCCGAGTAAACCGACGGAAAATCAAGGGAGTTGTGTTGATCGCGCTGGTGCTGGCGGCGGTGATGGGCCTGGCCGTGGCGGGTGTCTGCCAAGGCATCCGCATGTACCGCGCGGACGCGAAGCTGCCCTCCGACCTGGCGGTCGCCCTGGAGGTCGGCGCCACCCGCGTCTCCGTGGCGGGCTCCGCGGTGGACCGCCTGGGCATGCGCTTCGCCCCTCTCGTCCTGCGCCTGATGGGCCAGAGGCGCGTCGACGCCAAGCGCCGCAGGATCGACATGGCGGGCAACCCCGGCGGCCTCACCATCGACCGGTACGCGGCCCGCCGTGCGGTCTACGGCGTCTTCGGCATCGTCCTCGGCCTCGTATTCTTCGTGAACGGCTCCCCGCTCTTCGGCCTGCTGACCCTCGCCTTCGGCGCGACGGCGGCGGACGCGCTGATCTGGCAGGCGATCAGAGAACGCAAAGAAGTCATCGACCGCACCCTGCCCGACTTCCTCGACGTCCTCGCCGTGGTCGTCTCCGCAGGCCTCGGCTTCCGTCAGGCGCTCGACCGCGTCGCCGAGAAGTACGAGGGCCCCTGGGCCGACGAACTCCGCATCACCCTCCGCCAGATGGACATGGGCGTCAGTCGCCGCCAGGCCTTCGACGACCTCCGCCGCCGCAACGCCTCCGAACAGGTCGCCCAGTTCGTCTCCGCCCTCCAACAGGGCGAAGAACTGGGCTCCCCCATCGCCGACACCCTCATCCAGCTCGCCACCGACATGCGCCGCACCGACGCCCAGAACTCCCGCCGCCGCGCCGCGAAAACAATCCCCAAGGCGACGATGGTCACCCTCGTCTTCATGCTCCCCGCCACGATGATCCTCATCGCGGCAGGCATGTTCCTCGGCTCGGGCTCCGACTTCGGCTCCATCCTGGGCCGCTGAGAATGCGCCGGGCCACCGCACGAACATCGACTCCGCGAAAGCCCTTCGCGGATGCAACTCGATGTGGGACAGTCAGGGCTGAGTTCACGGTTCGCCGGAGGGGGCGTCGTGCATGGTGATCTCACCGAGGGGGAAGGGAATCCGCCAACTTGCGGAGAGCGCGCGCTTGTTGGCCAATCGGTTGCGCAGAGTTGCTGCCGATGTACGCGTGGTGGCGTACGTTGCCTCTGACCACAAAGGGCGCGGTATCGGGTGGGAGAGAAGAGGCCGTCGTGCTGAAGGAACGCGTGCTCAGAGTCTGGGTCGACTGGACGGTCGCCGTGGCGTCCCGGGTCCGAGGGGGGCGGCGGGACGCGGGGGCGGGGTTCGTGGAGTATGCGGGGCTCATGATTCTTATTGCGGGGATCTTCACGTTGATCGACCAGTTGGGGCTGGACGGGACGATCTCCGGTGCCATTGGGGACGCCGTCGACGACGTGGTCGGTGGTGGCTGACCGCTGGCCGCCCGGGCGGCGATCGAGGGCAGACTCTTCCCATCTATATCTGGATGACGGGGATTCTGCTCTTTGTTGCGTTCGCCTTCTTCGCGTTCGCCCAAGCGGCATCGGCGCGCAATGGGGCCCAGTCGGCCGCTGACGCAGCGGCATTGGCCGCAGCTCAGGATGCCAGGGACGAACTCATCGATGGATTAGAGCTGTCCATGGGCGAGGGCGACGACTGGCTCGACTGGATCGCGGGCGACATGTTCACCGGCGACGGGGCCCGAGGGGCGGCGGACGCATTGGCCGCCGACAACGACTCGACCGTCATCGCCTTCGGCCCGGCCGAAGTGAACGGCTATCCGGGCTTCCGGGCGGAGATCGAGACCAAGTACACCGTCGGCGATTCGATCATCCCGGGCACGGAATCCAAGCATGCCAAGGCTCACGCCACCGCCATCATCAAGCCGCGCTGCGACGCCGCTCCATCGTCCGACCCGGAGAAGGCCGTGGAACTCAGGTGCGACGGCGGCGAATCCATCGAGATCGATCCGGACGACTTCGATCAGGACGATCTCCCGGACGCGTCCGTCCTCTTCTCTGTCCATCTGGCCGACTGACCGGCGATCGACGAAGGAAGGAAGCCGTAGCCATGAGTAGGTGGCGCACCATGATGGCCCGCAGGGCAATGACCGCTGTGGCGGTCACGACGGGACTGGTTCTCACGGTCGCTGGTTGCGGCGGCGGGGATGGCGGGGAAGGAAAGCCCGACAAGTCCAAACCCTCGGCTCCGTCCGACAAGAAGGACGGGGGTGATGACGAGCGGAAGCAGAGCGACGCGCCCTCTGCCGACAAGATATTGGCGGAGTCGAAGGACGGTGACATCAGCGTCGCGATCACTTCGGCCCAGCGTGACGGCGGTGGCTTCATCACGGTTTCCGGCACGGTGACGAACAACGGCAGCCAATCGTGGATGGGTGCCAACTGGGCCAGTGATGAAAGGGAGCTGAGGTCAAACGGCGGTTCCCTTTCCGGGGCCAGTCTGGTCGACGCGGAGGGTAAGAAGAAGTACCTCGTCCTCAGGGATACATCCGGGCGCTGCCTCTGCACCAAGTTCAACGGCCGTGTGAGGCAAGGGGAATCGGCCAGTTGGTTCGCCCAGTTCCCGGCCCCTCCCGAGGGCACCAGCAAAGTCAACTTCCAAGTAGGCGCCATGCCCCCCGCCCCCATAGAGATCTCCGAGGGCGAGTGACCCATGACCACCCGCCACCCCCTCACCCGCACGACCGGCATCGCCACCCTCACCGCCCTCACTACCCTGATCCTCCTCGCCACCCCCACCCCCTCCTGGGCGGATGGCGGCGACCCCAGCTCCCCGCCGGGCAGTACCACCAGCTCCCCGCCCCCCGAAGTCGACTCCAACAGCCCGGGGCTGAAGCTGGCCGACGGGGCGACTCTCGCGCCGGCCAAGGTGCTGGACATCAAGTCCGTCGTCGAGGACCTCGGTGGTGAGGAGCGTCGGGAGGACACGAATACGGACGTGAAGTTCGCGTTGCAGGCGGAGGTGCTGTTTCCGAAGGACAGCGCGAAGCTGAACCCGGAGGCGAATGCCCGTATCAAGGCGATCGCGGAGGAGGCGAAGAATCAGAAGGCCACGGACGTAAGGGTGTTCGGCTTCACGGACAATCTCGGTTCCTACGGCCACGGCAAGAAACTCTCCCGCGAGCGCGCGGAAGCCGTGCACGACAAGCTGGCGGGCTATCTGGGCCCCGAGGTCACGTACGCCGTACGCGGCTACAGCGAGGACTACCCGATCGCGGACAACGGCTCGGAGGAGGGCCGCAAGAAGAACCGCAGGGTCGAGGTGTCGTTCCCACGAGGGTCGTCCGGGACCGATGGGGCCGGTGGGACCGGTGGGACCGGTGGAGCCGACGGGACTAGCGGCTGAGCCCCAGCCACGGGTACCGCCCCGCGTCCCCGCCCGCGTAATCCGGATCCAGGTAGATGAAGCACCGGTGGATCAGCCAGTCCCGTATCTCGAAGACGTCGCAGAACCGGCCGGCGCCCCACTCGGGCACCCCCGCGCGCCAGCCCCCGTCCCGGTGTTCACCGTGGCTGGTGCCCTCGCAGACGACGACGTCCGTGCCGGAGAAGATCCAGTTGAACTCGGCGTAGTGGTGTGTGATGGACCGGATCGTGCCGCCCACGTCACCGAGCAGCCGCTCGATCCGCGGCTTGCCGTCGGCCAGGCCCCACTTGGGGAAGTAGACCTGCGCGTCGTCCGCGAAGAGGTCGATGAGCGGGGTGCCGCCGGGCGTCTTGCCGCCCCGGTCGAATGCCTTGAGGTACGCGAGCGCCACCGACTTGCGCTGTTCGTCGGTCATGGTCTGGCGGGTCAATGCCATGGTGCGGTCCTCCCGGTCCGGGACGGTATGCGCGACTGTGGGGGAGTGTCCCTGTTGCCGAGCGGAGGCGCCACGCCCGAAGTGAGAATGCGGCCGTGATCAGTCAGGACGCGTGGGCCGCGCTACGGGGCGAACTGCGTTTCGGGCAGCGCCTGACCGGCACCGTCGTCGGCGTCCCCCGCCCAGGGATGATCGGCGTCTTCGTGGATGTCGGGCTGCCGGTGGGCGGGTTCGTGGACGTGGTGTTTCTCGCCCGGGCCGAGGAGCGCTGGCCGGTGGAGGGGACCGTCGCGGAGTTCGAGGTGTGGTGGGCGGACCCGGACCGGCAGCAGATCCGGCTGAAACCGGCCGATCCCACCCATCTGCGCGACGACTTCGCCGAGTTCGCCGCGGAGTTCATGCCCAGTCGGCTCAGCTTCGTCGGGCTCCCCATCGACCACGTGGAGAAGGCCATGGACGTCCTGCGCCGGGAGTTCGCCGCGCAGGAGGGCAGCTTCCTGCTCGCGCTGCGCTGCGAACTGACGTGGGACCGCGCGGCCTTCACCCGCCTGGAGCGCGCCATGCGGGTCGCCTGTGCGTACTGGCAGTCGAGCGACAAGGTCGACCGCTGGCTCGCCGACGGGTTCTACGAGATGGCGACGGCCGTCCCGTCCTGGACCGCGCATCCGGACTTCCCGAGGCCCACGCCCGACACCTACTACGAGGCCTGCCTCGAACGCATCGGCGACCTCGCGGACTGGTTCTTCCGCGGCGAGTCCTCCTACCTGGAGGGCCACGTCTGGCAGGACCTGTGAGGCACCCGCCGGGCCGGTGCGGGCCGCTCCGGATCGGGCCGCACCGCGCAAAGCCCTGGAACCCTGCACCCCGGAAACCCGGATGTGCCTCCCGCACCGCAAATGCCAGGATTGCCCCATGAGCACCGACCCCACCGACCCCACCGACCCCACCGGACCCGCCAGCCCCACCCACACCCCCGGCACCTCCCGCCCCTTCGACGACCTGCTCGAAGAGGCCGTCGCCGCCCCCACCGCCGGATGGGACTTCTCCTGGTTCGACGGCAGGGCCACCGAGGCGCGGCCCTCATGGCGGTACGCCGAGTCCATGGCGCGGCGGCTCGCCCACGCGCAGGCGTCGCTCGACATCCAGACCGGCGGCGGTGAGGTCCTCGCCTCCGCCGCCGCGCTGCCGCCGCTGGCCGTCGCCACGGAAGGCTGGCCCGCGAACGTCGCCAAGGCCACCGCGCTGCTGCATCCGCGGGGCGTCGTGGTCGTCGCGTCGCCCGAGGACGCCCCGCTGCCGTTCGCGGGCGAGGCGTTCGACCTGGTCACCAGTAGGCATCCGGTGAAGGCCCACTTCGACGAGATCGCGCGCGTGCTGCGCCCCGGGGGGACGTACTTCGCGCAGCACGTGGGGCCCGCCAGCGTCTTCGAGGTCGTGGAGTACTTCCTCGGGCCGCAGTCGGCGGAGACCAGGAACAGCAGGCACCCGGACCTGGAGCGCGCCGAGGCGGAGGCGGCCGGTCTCGAGGTGGTCGACCTGCGGGCCGAGCGGCTGCGGATGGAGTTCTTCGACGTGGGGGCCGTCGTGCACTTCCTGCGCAAGGTGATCTGGATGGTGCCCGGTTTCGACGTGGAGACGTACCGGCCGCGGCTGCGTGAACTGCACGAGCGGATCGAGGCGGAAGGCCCGTTCGTGGCCCACAGCACCCGGCACCTCTTCGAGCTGCGCAAGCCGTAGCTTCGGTACTGTCGATCAGACAAGTGACCGGCCGGATCAGAGGAGTTGACCATGCGGAAGGACAACGAGCCGTACTCCTGCGGGCTCGACGCCGCGGTGGATGTCGTCGGCGGCAAGTGGAAGCCCATGATCCTGTGGGCGTTGCACGCGGAGAAGACGCTGCGCTTCGGCGAGCTCAGACGGCTCATCGCCGGGGTCAGCGAGAAGATGCTGATCCAGCAGCTGCGGGAGCTGGAGTCGGACGGGATCGTGCACCGCGAGGTGTACCGGGAGGTGCCGCCGAAGGTCGAGTACTCGCTGACCGCGCTCGGCGACTCCCTCAACGCCGCACTGATTCCCCTCGGGGTGTGGGGCGACGAGCACATGCAGCAGGTGGTGGCGAACAAGGCGGGTGCCGCCTCCGGGGCGGCGGGCAGTGATCACTGCGCCGCTTAAGGGACGTGTGGCGCCGCTTAAGGGACGTGTGCGGCATACGGCATGTACGACATACAGAACGAACCTCACATAGCGCATGACCTTCGCATGGCGCCTACATGGTGAGGTAAGTCCCGGAACCGGAGCCTCGATTCCGCATCGTTATGAAGACTGGCTCGATCCGCCCCTAAGTGTCACGTAAGTTCAGACCAAGGCTAATTCGCGTGAGCAAAGCTACGCGTGCGGTGCCGTGCGGTGGAGGGGGCCGCGCGGCACCGCGAGCCCTCACCCGGCACCGTGCACGAGGATCCGCGTGCCCCGGCGTACGCCCCACCGCGTCATCGCCCCGGCCTCCGCCTCCAGGACGTGCCGGGCCCGCATCCGCGGCAGGCCGATCCGCCCCGGCCGCATCGTGCGTACGGCCAGGACCCGCAACTCCCGGTCCAGATACGCCACATCAATGGCGAACCGCATCCGCACGGTGTGCACGCCGCGCGCCGGAGTGAGCAACAGCGCCCCCGTCACGCCCGTGCGCCCGAGCAGTCCGCGCCGCCGCGCCCGCGCCGAGTCCGCGATCTCCAGCGGAATCTCCGGCACCGTGCCCGAGGGGGGTCCGGAGACCGTCATCGTCGCCATGGCCGCGACGGTAGCGGCCGGGCCGCCCGATGCGTCAAGCGCGCGAACCTCGCCGGGGTCCCTCTTGGGGGGTACCGCCCGGTCCGGCCGAAATCCGCCGCAGAACGCCGAATTCCGCCGTGAGAACGGGGTCTCGCAGTCGCCGGGCGGTCTCGGAGAGTAGTTGTGGCACGCCAATGCACGCAGCATCACTTACGAAGGGTTATGGTGGAAACCCCCCCTCGGGCCGGTCCGTCTCCCCCCCACGGACCGGCCCGTTTTTTTGCCCGTGTGACGGACGGCTCCGGCCGCCCCGTCGCGAAGGGATTTCCGGGGTCCGTCCGATGGCGGAAGATCGACGTCCAGTTATCGTCAGGGACATGTCGAACCAGTTCCCCCCACCGCCCGGCCCGCAGCACAACCCCCAGTCCTCTCTCCCCACTTACACCGGTCCCGCCCAGGACCCGGGTTACGGTTACGGCTACGGCCCGATGGCACCGCAGCAGATGCCCGGCGTCGTCCGCGCCGCGCAGATCGTCCTCTGGGTCTTCGGAGGACTCCTCCTCCTCGGCACGATCGGCCTGATCTTCACGGTCAACCCAGAGACGGCGGGCGCGGCCCTCGGGGTCAACATCTGCCTGCTGGTCTCCGCGGGCATGGCGTTCCGCTTCGGCACCGTGGGCAACGGAATCCGCGTCACGTGCATCGTCCTGATGAGCGTCCAGATCGCCATGGCCCTCGGCGGCGCGGCCAGCGGCAACGGCGCAGGACTCCTGCCGCTGCTCGGCGCCATCGCCGTCGTCGTCCTGCTCTCCCAGAGCGTGGCGGGCGCGTGGTTCAAGCGCCCGCGCGGCTGACGGTCACCACGGACATAGAGATATAGGGAGCCCCGGTCCGGAACGCATCCGGCCCGGGGCTCCCGTGCGGAACGCTCAGCCCCGCCCGGCCCAGATGTTGGTGCCCGGCGTCGACACCGCGAACGTGTCGATGGCGGCGAGCTCCTCGTCCGTCAGCTTCGGGCCGGCGAGCGCCGCCACGTTCTCCTCCAGCTGCTTGACGCTGGAGGCGCCGATCAGCGCGGAGGTCATCCGCTCGTCGCGGAGCACCCAGTTGAGGGCGAGCTGGGCGAGGGACTGGCCGCGGCCCGCCGCGATGTCGTTCAGGCCGCCCAGACGGCGTACGACCTCGTCGCTGAGCAGGTTCGGGTCCAGGGACTTGCCCTGCGTCGCGCGCGAACCCTCCGGGATGCCCTTCAGGTACTTGTTCGTGAGCAGGCCCTGGGCCAGTGGCACGAAGGAGATGCAGCCCATGCCCGCCTCCTCCAGGGTGTCGAGCAGGCCGTCCTCCTCCGTCCAGCGGTTGATCATCGAGTACGACGGCTGGTGGATGAGCGCGGGAACACCCATCTCCCGCAGCAGGCGCGCCGCTTCGGCGGTCTGCTCGCTGTTGTACGAGGAGACACCCACGTACAGCGCCTTGCCCTGCTGGACGGCGGAGGCCAGCGCGCCCATCGTCTCCTCGAGCGGGGTGTCCGGGTCGAAGCGGTGGGAGTAGAAGATGTCGACGTAGTCCAGGCCCATCCGCCCGAGCGACGCGTCGAGCGAGGAGAGCAGGTACTTGCGGCTGCCCCACTCGCCGTACGGGCCGGGGTGCATGAGGTATCCGGCCTTGGTCGAGATGACCAGTTCGTCACGGTGGGACGCGAGGTCCTGCGCGAAGATCTTGCCGAAGTTCAGCTCCGCCGAACCGGGCGGCGGGCCGTAGTTGTTCGCCAGGTCGAAGTGCGTGACGCCCAGGTCGAAGGCGCGACGCAGGATCTCCCGCTGGGTGTCCAGGGCCTTGTCGTCGCCGAAGTTGTGCCAGAGGCCGAGCGAGACGGCGGGCAGCTTCAGGCCGCTGCGGCCGGTGCGCCGGTACTCCATCGAGTCGTAACGGTCCGTTGCCGCGCGATACAGAGACGTGTCGTTCATGGGGACGAAGCTACGGCAGAGCACCGCAGCACCGTGGCGCACGCCCCCGTTTCACGGCGGTAGGCTTTCGCCTTCGGGGACTGCCGTCTGCACGGAGGGGCTGAAGAGACCGTGAACCTGCGGGACAGGCTGCGCGGCCTGCTGGTCAGGCTGTACGCACGCCGGGTGGAAGGCCACCTGGACCATGCACAGGTGCCCAAGCACATCGGGGTCATCATGGATGGCAACCGACGCTGGGCGAAGGCCGCCGGTTCCACCACCGTCCAGGGCCACCAGGCGGGCGCGGACAACATCGGTGAGTTCCTCGGCTGGTGCAGCGAGACGGACGTCGAGGTCGTCACCCTGTGGCTGCTCTCGACGGACAACTTCGACCGTCCCCAGGAGGAACTGGGCCCGCTGCTCCGCATCATCGAGGACACGGTCCGCTCGCTCGGCCGCGACGGCCGCTGGCGCGTCCACCACGTCGGCGCCACCGACATCCTGCCCTCGGAGATGCGGAACGTCCTCAAGGAGGCGGAGGAGGCCACGGCCGATGTCGACGGGATACTGGTCAACGTCGCGATCGGCTACGGCGGGCGCCAGGAGATCGCCGACGCCGTCCGCTCGATGCTGCTCGACGCCGCCGACAAGGGGCACTCGCTCGAGGAGGTGGCGGACAAGGTCGACGTCGACCTCATCGGCAAGCACCTCTACACCAAGGCCCAGCCGGACCCGGACCTGGTGATCCGTACGAGTGGAGAACAGCGCCTGTCCGGATTCATGCTCTGGCAGACCGCTCACTCCGAGTACTACTTCTGCGAAGTCTTCTGGCCGGCGTTCCGGAAGGTCGACTTCCTTCGCGCGCTGCGTGATTACGCGGCGCGGCACCGTCGCTACGGCGGCTGACGCCACCCGCCCCGCGGCTGAGGTCCTGAGGTCGGGGTAACCCAGAGTTAACCAACGCGTCGTCATATGCCGTGGCATGGCTGCGCTTGTTCGAGGGAATAAGCCTTCCAGGCCGACGTCCGATTCACGGATGTCGGATCTCAGCGGACGGCACGGGGCCGTCCGCCCGGGAGGCCCTTTGCACCAGGACGACCGCACGGAGAGCACGTACTCCGTCGGGAATCGGGAGGGCCGGATTCCGGCCCGCGCATCGCGGTCCGAGACCGGCCGGGATTTTTCCCGCCCGACCCGGCCCAGCAAACCCTCCGTCGCTCCCCGACCTCATCCGAGGGGGTACGTCCTTCCGTGGTGACCAGCACAAAGCGCCGCATGCCCGACAGGCGCACCTATGTTCTCGACACCAGCGTCCTGCTGGCCGACCCCAATGCCCTGACCCGCTTCGACGAGCACGAAGTAGTGCTGCCCGTCGTCGTGGTGACGGAGCTGGAGGCCAAGCGGCACCATCCGGAGCTCGGCTACTTCGCCCGGCAGGCGCTGCGTCTGCTGGACGACTTCCGCATCCGGCACGGCCGCCTGGACGCCCCGATCCCCATCGGGGACCTGGGCGGCTCGCTGCGCGTCGAGCTCAACCACTCCGATCCCGGCGTGCTTCCGGCCGGCTACCGGTTGGGGGACAACGACTCACGGATTCTCGCCGTAGCGCGCAATCTCCAGGCGGAGGGATACGACGTCACGGTCGTGTCCAAGGACCTCCCGCTCAGAATCAAGGCGTCATCGGTCGGGCTCCTCGCCGAGGAGTACCGCGCGGAGCTCGCCATCACGGACTCCGGCTGGACCGGAATGTCCGAACTGACCCTCTCCGGCGAGCAGGTCGACCTCCTCTTCGAGGAGGACACCCTGTATGTCCCCGAGGTCGCCGACCTGCCGGTGCACACGGGACTCACCATCCAGTCGGAGCGCGGCAAGGCGCTCGGCCGCGTCACGGCCGAGGGCAACGTCCGTCTGGTGCGCGGGGATCGGGAGGCCTTCGGCCTCAAGGGCCGCAGCGCCGAGCAGCGCATCGCGCTCGATCTGCTCCTCGACCCGGACGTCGGCATCATGTCGATGGGCGGGCGCGCGGGCACCGGCAAGTCCGCGCTAGCGCTCTGCGCGGGCCTGGAGGCCGTCCTGGAGCGCAGGCAGCACCAGAAGGTGATGGTCTTCCGGCCGCTGTACGCGGTGGGCGGGCAGGAGCTCGGCTATCTGCCCGGCACCGAGGCCGAGAAGATGGGCCCTTGGGCGCAGGCGGTCTTCGACACGCTGGGTTCGGTGGCGGGCAAGGAGGTCATCGAGGAGGTCACGGCGCGCGGGATGCTCGAAGTGCTTCCGCTCACCCATATCCGCGGGCGCTCGCTGCACGACGCGTTCGTGATCGTGGACGAGGCGCAATCCCTGGAGCGGAACGTCCTGTTGACCGTGCTGTCCCGGATCGGGGCGAACTCCCGTGTCGTACTGACCCATGACGTGGCCCAGCGCGACAACCTCCGCGTGGGGCGGTACGACGGTGTGGTCGCCGTCGTCGAGAAGCTGAAGGGCCATCCGCTCTTCGCCCATGTCACGCTCACGCGCTCGGAGCGTTCGCAGATCGCGGCCCTGGTGACCGAAATGCTGGAGGACGGTCAGATCTGAGGCAGTACGCGGTAGTTACGCGGCAGTTGGCGTCGCCCGGCAAAGCGAAGGAGCTTAGCCGGGCGGCGTCTTGACGCGTGTCGCTTTCCGTAAAACTCCTGGGGCAAACGAGGTGTGAGCTTTCCCACGTAACGGAGAATTGCCTTGCGGCGTCCGGCTGGGGCAGAGTCTGGGTCCTGTCAGGCCCCGCATGCGACACACGTGTACCCCCAGCGGTACAGCACAACAGAACTTCATAGTGGCCGTCGCATGCCGCCCGAAGCACCACGCGGCGCTCCCACAACGGGAGTTGTCCACCGGGCCCGTGCCTCCCGTGACCGATCAGCAAGCGGAGGCCAGTGCCAGGGGCACGATTGCGTCCGCGAGGTCACCTATGCGGGCGATGCTGGAAGGAAACCGTGTGAGCCGGATTTCGGTCCGGGGATTCGCCGTGGCATCCGCCACCGCGGTCACCACCGTCGGCGCTGTCGTGGGTGTTGCCTCGGGCGACACCCAGCCCTCGAACTCGAACGACCTCGAGGCAGCGGCAAGCGACGCGACGCTCCTCGCAGACATACCCGCCGGTCAGCAGGCCCAGGTCCAGACCGCGTCCCTGACGCAGCAGGCCGACGCGCAGGCCATGGCCGCCGACACCGCAGCCAAGAAGACCGCCGCGGAGGAGGCCCGCAAGCAGGCCGCCGCATCGGCGATCGAGAAGCAGCAGGCCGCGGAGAAGGCGGAGGCGGCCAAGAAGGCCGCCGCCAAGAAGGAGCGTGAGGAGAAGGCCGAGACCAAGGCCAGCCGCTCCTCCGGCCGCGACGCCTCCAGCTTCGCTCCCCAGAGCTCTTACTCCGTCTCGCAGGTCCAGGCGATGGCACGGCAGATGGTCCCCGGGGACCAGTTCCAGTGCTTCAGCAACATCGTCAACCACGAGTCGACGTGGAACTACAAGGCCAGCAACCCCTCTTCGGGCGCGTACGGCCTCGTCCAGGCGCTGCCGGGTTCCAAGATGGCGTCGGCCGGTGCCGACTGGCAGACGAACCCCGCCACCCAGATCAAGTGGGGCCTGAACTACATGAACGACCGCTACGGCAGCCCGTGCGGAGCATGGAGCTTCTGGCAGGCGAACAGCTGGTACTAGGTCGTCACGGGACCGCACCGTGCTCAACCTTTCGAGGCCCCTCACCGTCCTTCGGTGAGGGGTCTCGCACGTGTACGGTCGGTCCGGACAGCTCCAGGGGGGAGTGGTGGGGAAAGACGGGGGAAGAGGACGGATCATGTCGCGAGTGCCAGGGTGGCTCGGACGGCTCGGCGCCGGGCTGAGCGAGATGGGCGAGCGGTTGGACGAACAGCGCCGCGACAAGGCCGCCGAGGCCGGTGAGGACGTGGACCGCGAGGTCCGCGAGGATCTGGCGCGGGACGCGGCGGCACGGGATGCCGCGGCGCGGGCCGACGTCGTCCACGACCGCACCGACGAAGAGGCGCAGGGCGCGGAGCACGAGCATGTGCCGCCGCCGCCCGCGTACGCGCCGGCCATAGCGGCACGGCCCGATCCCGTGGCGGCGGTGCCGTGGGGGATGCGGGTCGCGGCCGAGGCGGGCTGGCGCCTGCTCGTCCTCGCGGGCACGCTCTGGGTGCTCATGAAGGTCATCAGCGCGGTGCAGTTGGTGGTGCTGGCCTTCGTGGCCGCCCTGCTGATCACCGCGATGCTGCAGCCCACGGTGGCCCGGCTCAAGCGGCTCGGACTGCCGCGCGGGCTCGCGACGGCCGTCACCGCGATCCTCGGCTTCGTCATCATGGGCCTGGTCGGCTGGTTCGTGGTCTGGCAGGTCATGGAGAACGCCGACGAACTGTCGCGGCAGGTCCAGGACGGCATCGAGGATCTGCGCAAGTGGCTCCTCAACAGCCCGTTCCATGTGACCGAGGACCAGATCAACGACATCGCCAAGAGCCTGCGCGACGCGGTCGGCGCCAATACGGACGAGCTGACGTCCGCGGGCCTCGAAGGCGTCACGGTCATCGTCGAGACGATGACCGGCATCCTGCTCGCGATGTTCTCGACGCTCTTCCTGCTCTACGACGGCAAGCGCATCTGGCAGTGGACGCTGAAGCTGGTGCCCGCCCAGGCGCGGCCCGGCGTCGAGGGAGCGGGTCCCAGGGCCTGGCGCACGCTCACCGCGTATGTGCGCGGCACGGTGATAGTGGCTCTGATCGACGCCATCTTCATCGGGCTCGGCATCTACTTCCTCGGGGTGCCGATGGCGGTGCCGCTCGCCGTGTTCATCTTCCTGTTCGCGTTCATCCCGCTGGTGGGCGCGGTGATCTCGGGCGCGCTCGCGGTGGTCGTCGCGCTGGTCACGCAGGGCGTGTTCACGGCCGTGATGGCGCTGGTCGTGGTCCTCGCGGTGCAGCAGATCGAGGGCCACATCCTGCAGCCGTTCATCCTGGGCCGCGCGGTGCGGGTGCATCCGCTGGCGGTGGTGCTCTCGGTCGCCGCGGGCGGTCTGGTCGCGGGCATCGGCGGCGCGGTGGTCGCGGTGCCGCTGGTCGCCGTGACGAACACGGTGGTCGGTTACTTGCGGGCGTACTCCCGGGAGGCCGCGCTCAAGCAGTCGCCGCAGCCGCACGGAGCCACTGCCGCGGAGGTTGCCCCGGTCGAGCCGCCGTCGTCCTAGCCTGCGTCGATCACCGGCTTCGCCGAGTTCGTCCTCAAACGCCGGACGGGCTGGATCTCTCCAGCCCGTCCGGCGCTTGTGTGCGCGTGCGTACGCGAACTACTCGGCGAGGTGCGCCTCGGAGTCCAGCGTCACGCCGACCGCCTGGATGACCGAGGCGACCTTGACGGCCTCCTGGATCGTCTCGCGGTCGACGCCGGCCTTGCGCAGGACCTGCTCGTGCGAGTCCAGGCACTGGCCGCAGCCGTTGATCGCGGAGACCGCGAGGGACCACAGCTCGAAGTCGACCTTCTCGACACCCGGGTTGCCGATGACGTTCATCCGCAGACCGGCGCGCATCGTCCCGTACTCCGGGTCGGAGAGCAGGTGACGCGTGCGGTAGAAGACGTTGTTCATCGCCATGATGGCGGCGGCCGACTTGGCGGCCGTGTACGCCTCGGGGGAGAGGTTCGCCTTCGCCTCGGGCTCCAGCTCGCGCAGCACCT
Source organism: Streptomyces sp. NPDC059002 (assembly GCF_042740435.1). Taxonomy (NCBI): domain Bacteria; kingdom Bacillati; phylum Actinomycetota; class Actinomycetes; order Kitasatosporales; family Streptomycetaceae; genus Streptomyces; species Streptomyces sp. NPDC059002. Next base: position 120,015 of record NZ_JBHYJI010000019.1, read on the forward strand.
TCGGGGAGCGGGACGCGATCGCGCAGGCGAGCACGGTGCCCCACAGCTGCTGCTGCGGCAGGTCGCTGTTGCCGATGACCGAGCCCAGGTTCAGGCGGAGGTCCTTGGCGTAGTCCGGTATGGCGGACTTCAGTTCGTCGAGTGCCATGTCAGAAGGCTCCGTTCACTCGCCCGAGAGCAGCGCGACCGGGTCGAGGGTCTCGTCGCCCTTGCTCCAGTTGCAGGGGCAGAGCTCGTCGGTCTGCAGGGCGTCGAGGACCCGGAGGACCTCCTTGGGGTTACGGCCCACGGAACCGGCGGTCACCATCGTGAACTGGATCTCGTTGTTCTGGTCGACGATGAAGACGGCGCGCTGCGCGAAGCCGTCCTCGCCCTCGATGCCGAGGTCACGCATGAGCTCGTGCTTCGAGTCGGCCAGCATCGGGAAGGGCAGGTCCGTCAGGTCCGGGTGGTCCTTGCGCCAGGCGTGGTGCACGAACTCGGAGTCGCCGGAGAAGCCGAGGATCTGGGCGTCACGGTCGGCGAACTCGTCGTTCAGCTTGCCGAAGGCCGCGATCTCGGTCGGGCACACGAAGGTGAAGTCCTTGGGCCACGCGAAGACGATCTTCCACTTGCCCTCGTAGGTCTTGTGGTTGATCTGCTCGAACTCCTTGCCCGCCTCCAGCGAGACACAAGCAGTCAGGTCGAACTCGGGGAACTTGTCACCGACAGTGAGCACGCGCTCTCCTTGCAGCAAAGAAAATCCCTTTTGGGGAGTTTCCTGTGGGGTTGGACTGGTGTCGATGGTGGCACAGGGTGCATTGATTAGGGAAATAGCTAGAGTGGGTCATGTTGATCGGTTCCAGCTATCAGTCACCGTCATATAGAGGAGTGCCCGTGGCCACCCCCAAGGCCGTCACCAAGAGAGGCGCACGGCAGCCGAGCCTCGCCCAGCTGCGGGCCTTCGCCGCCGTCGCGGAACACCTGCACTTCCGGGACGCGGCCGCCGCGATCGGCATGAGCCAGCCCGCGCTCTCCGGCGCCGTCTCCGCCCTTGAGGAGGTCCTCGGGGTGACGCTCCTGGAGCGTACGACGCGCAAGGTGCTGCTCTCGCCCGCGGGGGAGCGGCTCGCGGTGCGCACCAAGGCGGTGCTCGACGAGGTCGGCGCGCTGATGGAGGAGGCCGACGCGGTCCGTGCGCCGTTCACCGGGGCGCTGCGCCTCGGCGTGATCCCGACCGTGGCGCCCTATCTGCTGCCGACGGTGATCACCCTGGTCCACGAGCGCTACCCGGACCTGGACCTCCAGGTGCACGAGGAGCAGACCTCCTCGCTCCTGGAAGGGCTCGCCGCGGGACGGCTCGACCTGCTCCTCCTCGCGGTGCCGCTCGGCGTGCCGGGCATCACCGAACTGCCGCTCTTCGACGAGGACTTCGTGCTCGTCACGCCGCTCGACCACTGGCTCGGCGGCCGCGAGGGCATCCCGCGCGACGCGCTCAAGGAGCTGAACCTGCTGCTGCTCGACGAGGGGCACTGCCTGCGCGACCAGGCGCTCGACATCTGCCGCGAGGCGGGCCGTGCGGACGCTCCCGTCACCACGACCGCCGCGGGTCTTTCCACCCTTGTCCAACTGGTCGCCGGGGGGCTCGGGGTGACGCTTCTTCCGCGTACCGCGGTGCGGGTGGAGACCAGCCGCTCCAACCAGCTGCTCACCGGGTACTTCGCGGATCCCGCGCCGACCCGGCGGATCGCGCTCGCGATGCGGACGGGGGCGGCGCGGGCCGCCGAGTACGAGGAGCTGGCGCGCGCACTCCAGGAGGCGGTACGGCCGTTGCCGGTGCGGGTCGTGTGATCCCGCACCGGCGTGCCCCGCGCCCCTTCGGGCGCGGACCTACTCCGTGCGCAGGCCGTCCGGGCGCATCATGCGGCGCAGCGGCGGCAGGCTGAGCAGGGTCACGATCGCGACCATCGCCGCGCCCGCGGCCGTCAGCGGCACGAACGACCACCAGTCGGTGACGCTCTTGTCGATCATGCGCGTCATGACCACACCGAGGCCGAGGCCACCGGCGATCGCGAGGGCGAGGCCCAGGGCGACCGGGAGTGCCGTCTGCCACAGGAGCGACCACGCCATCGACGAGCGGCGCGTGCCGAACGCGGTGAGGACCGCCAACAGGCGCTTGCGCTCCCGCAGTTGCTCGATCATCGACACCAGCATGGATGCCGCGATCAGCGCCATCGTGGCGCTCGCGCCGATCTGCAGACCGCGTGAGATGGACGCGTACTGCTTGTCGCGGTCGACCGCCTTCAGCGAGTCGACGCCGAGGAACGGACTGATGCGGGCCGCCGCGTTGCGCACGTGCTCCTCGGCGTCCGGCACCTTCGGGTCGAGCTTGACCCAGGAGGTCGTCGACGAGTCGTCCAGCTTCTCGATGTCGACGGCGCTCGGCGTGGCGAGGATGCCGTCGATCTTCCTGCCGGACGGGTTGGTCCTGGCCTGGACGGTGGGCGAGCTCTTCGGCAGCGTCCACAGGACCGGCTTCGCGCCCTTGTTGAAGTCGGGGTCGGGCCCGATGTTGATCGGCTTGCCGGGGCGTGCCGTCTCGTCCAGCCACTTGTTCTGCTCCCGGCTGCCGGTGTGCGAGACGAAGGTGTCGCCGTCCTTGCAGGAGCCGATGTTCGCCAGCTCGCGCAGGGTCGCGCAGGTGCCGATGGTCAGCTCCGTGGTCGGCGTCATGTCGTTGACCTTCTTGCCGCCGGGCCGGGTGACGAACGCCTGCACGGTGCCGATGACCTTCGTGACGCCCTCGGTCTTCGCGAAGTCGTCGGTCATCCGCTGGGCGAGCGGGCCGCTGCCGGTGCCGCTGCGGACCGTGAGCTGGGCACGCGTGGTGTCCTGCCCGGTGACCTGGTTGAAGTCGTCGTGCATGGACGCGAACATCATCTGCAGCGCCACCGCGCCCGCCACCGCGACGGTGATCCCGCTGACCGCGCGGGACGCCGTACCCGTGGTCAACTGCAGCCTGCGGACGGCGAGCTGCCAGGGCACCGGACCGCCGCGCAGCCGTCCCACGACGGCCTCGACGAGCCAGGGAAGCAGCGCGCTGAGTCCGATCAGGGCGAGCGCCGAACCCACCGCGATCGCCGTCACGTTGACCGCTTCGTTGCCCAGGTCGGGGTCGATGCGGCCGGAGAAGAGCAGGATGCCGATGCCGAGGACCGGCAGCACGAGGCGCCACCACAGACGGCGCTTGCGCTGCTTGGTGCCGCGGAAGACGCCGAGCGGTTCGATGGCGACCGAGCGCAGCGAGAGCAGCGTCACCAGGACCGCGGACACCGGCACGGCCACCGCCACCAGCGCGACCAGGCCGGGCGACGGCACCATGTCGGACGGGTAGGCGCTGACGTTCGTCAGGTCGACCACGCCCACGAGTTCACGGAGCAGCAGGAAGAAGACGGCGCCCGCGGCGAGCCCGAGGACCGCGCCGAACAGTGCCTCCCCCGCCGCGATCCTGCGCACCGCGCGGGCGTCCGCGCCGACCAGGCGCAGGGCCGCGAGGCGCCGGTCGCGCCGGTCGCCGCCGAACCGCACGGCCGTACCGATGAAGATCACCACAGGGGTGAGCAGCACGACGCAGATCAGGACGACGAGCGCCATCAGGAACGGGTCGAGGGGCAGCGAGTTGTCCTGCCCGAAGGCCTCGACGCGGTAGCTGGTGCCCGACGCGCTGATCTTGTCGGTTCCCGCGTAGTAGAAGAGCTCCAGCGGCGAGACGAGGCCCGCCTCACCGATGGTGCCGGTCACGCGGAAGCCGCTGAAGCGCTCCTTGAACAGCTTGTTCGCCGGGTCGTCGAGGAGGTCGCGCAGCGCGGGTGAGACGACCATCTCGCCGGGCGCCGGGATCTTGTCGAGCCCCGGCGGCAGCACCGGGGTCTTTCCTTCGGCGCGCACGAAGAGACCGGTGGCGCTCTTCCCGTGGAAGGTGGTGCCGGTGTTGCGCATCACCAGCGTCGCATCGGTCGCCTTGAGCGGCTTGTCGCCGAGGTCGGACTGCGGGGTGCGGGCGACCTGCCGGTCGTCGCGGTTCTGGAGCAGGTTGGGCACGGAGGCCGCGCCGAGCAGCAGGGCGACGCCGAGGCCGACGCCGACGGCGGTCAGGATCGTGCGGATCCAGCCCTCGCGGCCGCCGCCCGCCGCGAACCGTACGCCCATGCCCAGATCGCGCATCCAGGCGGCGGCTCCGGTCGGGGCCACGGGCGCCTGCGTCTCGACGGGAGGCCGGGGGCGCACCTGGGTGTCGCTCATGCGGCCCGCTCCATGTCACGGGACTTGCCGTCGCGGACGACGATCTCGCGGTCCGAGTAGGCGGCGACCCGGGTCTCGTGGGTGACCAGGACGACGGCCGCGTTGGTGGACCGGGCGGCGTCGGTGAGCATCTCCATGACGCGCTCGCCGTTCAGCGAGTCCAGGGCGCCGGTCGGCTCGTCGGCGAAGATCACGCGCGGGCTCGTGGCGAGCGAGCGGGCCACGGCGACGCGCTGGCCCTGGCCGCCGGAGACCTCGCCGGGCCGCTTGGCGTGCACATCGGCGACGTCGAGCCGCTCCATCCAGGTGAGCGCGGTGGCCTCGGCGGCCTTGCGCTTGACGCCGTTCATGCGCAGCGGAAGGGCGACGTTCTCCACACAGGTCAGCTCGGGGACGAGCTGGCCGAACTGGAAGACGAATCCGAACTCGCTGCGGCGCAGGGCGCTCAGCTCGGCGTCGGACATGCCGGTCAGTTCACGGCCGCCGTACGTGATGGTGCCCGCGTCGGGCCTCACGATGCCGGCGAGACAGTGCAGCAGGGTCGACTTGCCCGAGCCGGAGGGGCCCATGACGGCGACGACCTCGCCGGGGTGGATGGAGAACTCCGCGTCGTCGAGCGCGGTCGTGGGGCCGTAGACCTTGCGGAGTCCGTCGGCTATGAGGAGAGAGCCTGCGGGGGTCATGCGGAGCGCACCTCCTGGGCGAGCTTGCCGAGGCGTGCGGTGGCCAGTTCGAGCCAGCGCAGATCGGCTTCGAGATGGAAGAGCGCGTGATCGCAGATGAGCTGGTCGGCGAGGTCGCCCTTGCGCTTGCGGTCGGTGAGTATGCGCATCAGGCGCAGGTGCTCGGCGCGCTGGACGTCGAGGAGTTCGGCGGCGTCGCGGCCGGTGAGGAGCGCCAGGACGACCTTGGTGTAGAGCGTCGACTGGAGGTAGGGCTCCGGCTTCTCCGGGGTGGCGAGCCACTGCTGGACGTCGGTGATGCCGGCCTCGGTGATCGCGTACCGCTTGCGTTCGGGGCCGCCGCCCGCCTCTATGCCGTCGACCTCGACGAGGCCGTTCTTCAGCAGCCGGGACATGGTCGAGTAGACCTGCCCGTAGTGCAGCGGCTTGTCGTGCCCGAACTTCTCGTCGAAGGCGCGCTTGAGGTCGTAGCCGTGCCGGGGGCCCGACTCGAGGAGTCCCAGAAGGGTGTGACCGATGGACATGCGGAGCACTGTACACGGTGTGTATACGTGGTGTGTATACGCCCGGTTTAGAGCTCACAGGTTCGGCGTCCGGGCAACCTTCTGAGCCTCGCGTTCGTCGGTTTCATCGGGACAGGTGCTCATTGTCACGTCCGGAAAAGACCGGATCGGCAGGAGTTTGCCCCAAGGTGCGGTGTTAGCTTCATGAGCTGACTCGACGTACGCATGAGGACTAGACGGAAGCGGAGCACTCTCAGTCATGGGCCGAGCCGAAGAACGACAAGCGCGGCAGCGCGGTGCCCGCCGGGCAGCGCGCGGGCGCCCGTCCGGCGGCGGCAAGCGCACCGGCATACGCCGCTTCTTCACCTGGAAGAAGATCCTCGGGACGTTCTTCGGGTTCATCCTGCTGGGCATGCTCGGATTCGTGATCCTGTACCTCGTGGTGGACATACCCGAGGGCAATGCCGCGGCGAAGAAGCAGAGCAACGTCTACAAGTACAGCAACGGCCAGGTCATCGCCCGCACGGGAGACGTGAACCGCGAGATCGTCGACCTGGACAAGGTCCCCGAGGACGTCCAGAAGACCTTCGTCGCCGCCGAGAACAAGTCCTTCTACAAGGACGAGGGCGTCGACTTCAAGGGCACCGCCCGCGGTCTGATCAACACGGTGACCGGCAAGGGCAAGCAGGGTGGCTCGACGATCACCCAGCAGTACGTGAAGAACTACTACCTCAGCCAGGACCAGACGGTCAGCCGCAAGCTGAAGGAACTGGTCATCTCGCTGAAGGTGGACCGCGAGAAGAGCAAGGACGACATCCTCGCGGGCTACATCAACACCAGCTACTACGGCCGCAGCGCCTACGGCATCCAGGCCGCCGCCCAGGCGTACTACGGCGTCGACGCCAAGGACCTGAAGGTGGACCAGGGCGCCTACCTCGCCGCCCTGCTCCAGGCCCCCAGCCAGTACGACTGGGCGGTCGCGTCGCCGACCGGCAAGAAGCTGGTGAAGCAGCGCTGGAACTACGTCCTCGACAACATGGTCGAGGAGGGGTGGCTGGACTCCGGCAAGCGCGCAGGACTGAAGTTCCCCACGCCCGAGGACCCCAAGGCCCCGCCCGGCCGCGAGGGCCAGATCGGCTACCTCGTGGAGGAGGCCAAGCGCGAGGTCCTGCGCAACAGCGGCCTCAGCGAGGCCGAGTTCGAGGCCGGCGGCTACACCGTCACGCTGAACATCGACCCCAAGAAGCAGAAGCAGCTCGAAAAGGCCGTCGACGCGAAGCTGAACGACAAGCTCGACCGCAAGAAGAGCAAGGCGGACGCCCGGGTCCAGGCGGGCGCCGCGTCCGTCGACCCCAAGACGGGCAAGGTGCTCGCCATGTACGGCGGCGAGGACTACGTGAAGCACTACACGAACAACGCCACCCGCCGCGACTACCAGAACGCCTCCACGTTCAAGCCGCTGATCCTCGCCGCGGCCCTGGAGAACGGCGCCAAGACGCAGGACGGCAAGCCGATCACCGCGGGCACCATCTACGACGGCACCAGCGAGCGCCCGGTCAAGGGCAGCGACGTCGCCTTCGCCCCGCCGAACGAGGACGACGTCAGCTACGGCCCCGTCACCGTCCAGAAGGCGATGAACAAGTCCGTCAACTCCGTCTTCGCGCAGATGGGCGTCGACGTCGGTATGCCCGAGGTGATGGAGACGGCGGGCAAGCTCGGCATGGACGTCAAGGGCCTGCCCGCCGTGCCCGCGCAGACCCTCGGCTCCATGGGCGCGAGCCCGCTGGAGATGGCGGGCGTCTACGCCACGCTCGACAACCACGGCAAGAAGGTCACCCCGGCCCTGGTCGCCTCCGTCGAGCACAAGGACCGCACGGTCGACCTGCCGGACCCGATCGGCGAGCAGGTCGTCAAGCGCGGCACCGCCGACTCGATCACCTCGGTCCTGACCGGCGTGGTCGACGACGGCACGGGGCGCGCGGTGCGCAACGCCTCGCAGGACATCGCGGGCAAGACCGGTACCTCCGACGACAACAAGTCGGCCTGGTTCACCGGCTACACGCCCAAGCTGGTCACCTCCGTCGGCCTGTTCGGCGAGGGCGCCCAGGGCACCGCCGAGCAGCACAAGCAGGTGTCGATGAAGGGCGCGGGCGGCTTCCCGCGCGTCAACGGCTCGGGCTTCCCCGCCGAGATCTGGGCGGCGTACACGTTCGACGCGATGGGTGCGCCGAGCCGGTTCGACCTCGACACGGACATGGGCGCGGCCGTCGCGCCGCCCCCGGAGCCGACGACGCAGGCGCCGAGGGAGCCCACGGACGAGCCGTCGAAGCCGGACGACAAGCCGTCGACGAAGCCGACGCCGACCACGAAGCCGACCCCGACGGACGAGCCGACCCCGACGGACGAGCCGACGCCGACGGACGAGCCGACGACGACACCGACCACCGGCGAACCGGATCCGACCGGTTCGGTCGGGATCCCCGAGGATCCTGAGGACGGCAGACCCGGCAGGGACTGACGGCCCCACCACGGCACACCGAGGCGCCCGGCACCCCGAAGAGGGGGCCGGGCGCCTTGGTCGTCTTCACGGGCGTCGAGCGGCGGTCGCGCCGACAGCCGGTGCGTGTTCGCCGCTCTCGACCGGGATCCCTAGTTCCGGTTCAGTTCGAACCAGACCACCTTTCCCGTGCTCAGCCGCGTGGCGCCCCAGCGCCGCGCCATCTTGTTGACCAGGTACAGCCCGCGACCGCCCTCGTCCGTCGCCCGCGCCTGCCGGAGCCGCGGCAGCTGCGGGACGTCGTCGCCGACCTCGCAGCGCAGTACGTCGGTGCGGAGCAGCCGCAGCGTGATCGGCCGTGACGCGTACCGGACGGCGTTGGTGACGACCTCGCTGACCAGCAGCTCCACCGAGTCCGTCAGATCTTCGAGGCCCCAGCGCGCGAGGGCGCTGCGGGCGAGGCGGCGCGCACGGGACGGCGTCGCGTCCTCCGGTTCCAGGAACCAGTACGCGACGTCGCTGGGCGCGATGCCGTCGAAGCGGGCGGCGAGCAGCGCGATGTCGTCGTCCCGGTCGCCAGGACCGAGCATGTCGAGCACCTCGTCGCAGAGTGCCTCCAGCGGCGGCGGGTGGTCGGGTCCGGTCAACTGGGCGGTGGCGGCGAGACGTTCACGCAGCTGCTCTATGCCGGTCCACACGTCGCGGAGCCGGGACTCGACGAGCCCGTCCGTGTACAGGAGCAGCGTCGCGCCCGCGGGGGCGTCCAGCTCCACCGCCTCGAAGTCCACGCCGCCCACGCCGATCGGGGCGCCCGGCGGCACCCGGAGCACCTCGGCGCGGCCGCCCAGGTGGAGCAGGACGGGCGGCGGGTGACCGGCGTTGGCGATGGTGATGCGGTGCGAGACCGGGTCGTACACCGCGTACAGGCAGGTCGCCATGCGGTCCGAACCGAGCCGCTGGGCCTGCTCGTCCAGATGGTGCAGGACCTCCTGGGGCGGCAGGTCGAGCCCGGCCAACGTCTGTGCCGTCGTGCGCAGTTGGCCCATGATCGCCGCCGATGTCATGGAGTGCCCCATGACATCGCCCACGACAAGCGCGACGCGGCTGCCGGGCAGCGGGATCGCGTCGTACCAGTCGCCGCCCACCCGGGCCGTCTCGGCCGCCGGGAGATAGCGCGAGGCGAGCCGCACTCCGGTCGGGCGCGGCAGCGTCTCGGGCAGCATCGTGCGCTGCAGCTCGTCGGCGATGTACGCCTCGCGGCCGTACAGGACGGCCTTGTCGATGCCGAGCGCGCTGTGCGTGGCCAGCTGCGCCGCGACGAGCAGATCGTCCGCCTCGAACGCGGGCCGGTCGGGGCGGCGCAGGAACACCGCGGCGCCGATCACCCGGCGCCTGCCCCGCAGCGGCGCGAGGATCGCCCGCTGCCCGGACGGCACCGTGCGCCCCTCGCCGAGCAGTTCGGGCAGCGCGGCGCGCGCCGCCGCCGAGTCCGCGAAGACGGGGCGTACGCCTCGCAGGACCTCCGCGAGGGCGCCGCCGGGACGCACCTCGCACAGCTCGGCGGTCGACATGACGTCGGTGATGTCGGGCTGCACGACCTGCAGCGCGGGCAGCGTGCCGCCGCTCTCGGTGTCCGGGTCCTCGAAGGTCCCGTCGATGGAACGGAGCCGGTCGGTGCGGCGCAGCCGGAGCACGAGCGGTCCGGTGGGCCGCTCGTCACCGACCGGCAGCGGGTCGCGCAGATAGACCAGGATCGCGTCCGAGAACGTCGGCACCGTCGCCCGGCACAGGCCCATCACGATCTCGTCGAGGTCGATGCCGCGCGCGATGCGCCGGGTCGCCGCGCCCACATAGCGCAGCCGGTCGCCGTCGCGCCGCATCGCCGCGGGGCCCGTGCCCGGCGGGCGTGGCTGCCCGCTGCGCCGCTCCTCGCCGTCCGGCGGGCCCGCAGAAGCTGCCGCGGGCAGCGGTGGGACGCCCTCGGGCTCGGGGCGCGGCCGGTGCGGGTCGGGCTCGGCGGCGGGGGACTGGGAGTGCTCGTCACCTGACGTCATCGGGGCTCCCGAGGGCGCGTCGCCCGTGCGTGCCTGTGCCGGTAAGGCGGCGGCGCCCCCGCTCTCCGGCGTCTCGGGGGAACGCAGCAGCGCCCCGCGCGGGTCCGCGGGGGCGGTCGTCCCGGCACCTGGTGCCTTGCGACCCTCGTGGGGGGTGAGGTGCTCCGTCACGCGTTTCGAATCCGTCCGTCCGGGGCTGCGCGCCGTGCGCGCCGTCCAGCGTTGCACGTCGCTCAGCCGCGTCGGCAGTGCAGAAAGATCTGGTGCTCGGGGATGGGGCCTCCCCTGCTCGAACGAAGCTGAGACCTTGGGGACGCGTCGGTGGTTGCGGGGGCGTACGCGTACGTGTCCTCGCCGGTGATCTCGAAGCCCGCGTCCCGTACGACCTGCCGCAGTTCGTCCCGCAGGTAACCCGATACCCGGATCGCGTGCCCCAGGAACGGAATTGCCGCGTCGTCCAGATCGGCCTCGACCATGGACAGCTCCATCAGGCCGCCGGGGTGCAGCAGTCCGTGCAGCCGCCGCAGTGCCCCGGGGATCTCCGTGCGCGGGAGCATCAGCAGCGCAAAGAAGCACGCGACGGCATCGAACCGGCCGACCGCGTCAGGCCCTTCGGCCCTGAGACCGGCGATGTCGAGCTGCCGGAACTCGGCCATGGGGACGTTCTTTTGCGCCAGGTCGAGCATGCCCGACGAGATGTCCGTACCGAGCACGGTGTGGCCCGCGTCGGCCAGCTGGAGCGCGGTGGGCAGGCCCGTGCCGCAGCCCACGTCGAGGACGCGGGAGCCGGGCGGCAGCGCGTCGACCAGCCGGCGTCCGGCGGCCAACTGGCCCTCCTTGTGCGGGAAGGCGTCGTCGTAGTGCTGCCCGATGGCGTCAAAGGCCTCGGCCTGGCCCCTGCGGTCCTCGCTCACGTTCTGCCGCCCCTCGATGACTTCCTGTCAGGCACCGTGCAGACCCACCGAGTTACTGCTGTGCGCCCTTGCGGAGGACGATCCTACGTTTGAACCACGGGGGCGCATCAAGGGTCTCATGAGGACACATGCGCGGGCGTACGGTCCCAGTCATCCGGCAGGGACGGTACGACCCAGGACGGATCGGGACGCCAGTGCTGCCAGCCGTCCGAAAACGGTGCCCCCCAGGCATCGATCACGTCAAGGGCCGCCCGGCCCGCGGCACGGACGTCAGCGGCCTTCCCGGTGTCCATCAGACCCACTCGAAGAGCCTGCGCGAACTCGTCCTCGTCGTGCCAGCGCCAGCTCCGGTCCGGCCGTACGGAGATGTCCAGAAAGTGATCCTCGGAGTCGACACCACCATCCCAACGGGTGCGTGGCTCCTCCAGGTTCACGTACCAGTTCTTGAACGCCCAGCCCGGCTCCCAGAACAGCCACACCGACCACGGTTCGTCGGGGCGCGCGAGCTTCAGGACGCCGGCGCCGGACCAGCGGTCCCTGCGCAGGGACCGCGGCTTCGTGTACCGGGTGGCGAGCGGCTCGTGGTGCGGGGACGTGCCGTCGGCGAGCACCGGCTTGACGCACTCGGTGCCCGGCGCCATCCACACGGCGAGCAGTTCGGCGCTGTCCTGCACGACGGTGACGGGCCGACAGATATGGAAGCGGCGCCCGGCATTCTCCCGGTACCGCCAGAGAATGTGGTCCCCGGGCGCCCACCGGTCCACTCCGTCGCCTGCCGTCTTCCCGTCGAGGTCTGTCATGAACAGATATTAGACGCCGCCCCGCGGGGGGCAATCGTGCCGAGGGGGCGGGCGATCAAGGGTGCGTCATGCGCAGGACGTCCAGGGCCTCGTCCAGTTGCTCCAGGGAGAGATCGCCCCGGTCGACGTACCCGCCCTCAAGGACCACCTCACGGATGGTCTTCCGCTCGGCGAGGGACTTCTTCGCCACCTTCGCCGCCTCTTCGTACCCGATGTACTTGTTCAGCGGCGTCACGACGGACGGCGAGGACTCGGCGTACTCACGGGCCCGCTCCCGGTTCGCGGTGATCCCGTCGACGGTCCGGTCGGCGAGCAGCCGGGACACGTTGGCAAGCAGCCGGATCGACTCCAGGACGTTCTTGGCGATGACCGGCAGCATCACGTTGAGCTCGAAGTTGCCCGCGGCGCCCGCCGCGGCGACCGTCGCGTCGTTGCCCGTGACCTGCGCCGCGACCATCAGGGCCGCCTCCGGGATGACCGGATTGACCTTCCCGGGCATGATCGACGAACCGGGCTGCAGATCCGGCAGGTTGATCTCCGCGAGCCCCGTCCGCGGCCCCGAAGCCATCCACCGCAGGTCGTTGGCGATCTTCGTGAGCCCGACGCCGACCGTCCGCAGCTGCCCGCTCGTCTCGACGATGCCGTCCCGCGCGCCCTGCGCCTCGAAGTGGTCGCGGGCCTCGGTCAGGGGCAGCCCCGTGGCCCGTGCGACCTCGGCGATGACGGCGGCGGAGAAGCCGGGCGGGGTGTTGATGCCGGTGCCCACGGCGGTGCCGCCGAGGGGGAGTTCGGCGAGGCGGGGGAGCGAGGCGCGCAGCCGCTCGACGCCGTACCGCACCTGCGCCGCGTACCCGCCGAACTCCTGGCCGAGCGTCACCGGCGTCGCGTCCATCAGATGCGTACGACCGGACTTCACGACGTCCGCGAACTCCTCGGCCTTGCGCTCCAGGGAGGCGGCGAGGTGCTCCAGGGCGGGGATGAGGTCGCCGGTGACCGCGCCCGTCGCCGCGATGTGGATCGAGGACGGGAAGACGTCGTTCGAGGACTGCGAGGCGTTGACGTGGTCGTTGGGGTGGACGTCGCGGCCGAGCCGTTCGGTGGCGAGGGTGGCGAGGACCTCGTTGGTGTTCATGTTGGACGAGGTGCCGGAGCCGGTCTGGAAGACGTCGACGGGGAAGTGTGCGTCCCAGCGGCCTTCGGCGACCTCGGCGGCCGCGTCCGCGATGGCGTCGGCGACGTCCTTGTCGAGCACCCCGAGCCCCGCGTTGACCTTGGCGGCGGCCGCCTTGATCTGTGCGAGGGCGGCGATGTGCGCGCGCTCCAGGGTCTGCCCCGAGATGGGGAAGTTCTCCACCGCGCGCTGGGTCTGGGCACGCCATTTGGCGTGCGCGGGGACCCGTACCTCGCCCATGGAGTCGTGCTCGATCCGGTACTCGCCGGTGCGGTCGTCGCTGGCGTCGCTGGTCATGCCCTGAACCTACCTCTCCGTTCAACCCCGTTAAAAAGTTGAGCACTTGTCTTGTTCCAGGTATTCCCAAGCCTGCTACTCACCAGTAAAAACCCTGGGTAACACCACACCGGGGAGGCGCAATGAAGCGCATCAGACGCAGCGGACGGGGCCGGCTGCGATGTTCGTTCGCGGCAGCGGTCGCGATGACGGCCGTGCTCGGCACGGCGGCGGCGGTACCCGCCCAGGCGGCGGACGGGACCGGGGCGAAGGCGCCCGCGGCCACGCCGCTGCCGCCCGACCTGGAGAAGATCCGGGCGGACGAGGCCACCAAGCTCTACGGCAGCCCCGCCGAGCGCCCGATGGCCGACCGCAAGACCGGCCTGATCTCGCTCGGCGACAGCGAGATCTCCGGCGAGGGCGTCGGCACGTACGAACCCGGCACGGACGGCCCCGACAACTGGTGCCACCGCTCGCCGGACGCCGCGATCCACCGCACCGGCATCCCGGCCGACGTGACGTACAACGTCGCCTGCTCGGGGGCGCAGACCGCCAACATCAGGATCGGCGGCCAGAAGCAGTACGCCGACGAGCTGGTGCAGAGCGACAACCTCGCGATCAAGGCCCGAAACACAAAGATCAAGACGATTCTGCTCGTCATCGGCGCCAACGACGACCTCGACTTCTCCGGGGTGATGACGGACTGCGTCACCCGCTATCTGCTCAGCCAGGGCGCGTGCGCGGGCAAGTACAACGACGGCTGGCAGGCGCGCGTCGACGGCCTCGTGCCCAAGGTCGAGCAGTCCATCCGCGACCTGAAGACCGTCATGAAGGACGCCGGCTACCAGGAGGGCGACTACAAGCTCGTCGCCATGGGGTACCCGAGCCCGATCGGCCCGGACTTCCGCGACAACCCCTCCTTCCCCGGCAAGCTGGCCTGCGGCGGACTCGGCTACGACTCCGACACCGAGTGGGGCCGCAACTACGCGGTGCCGACCTTCGCCACCGGCATGCGCAAGGCCGCCAAGAACGCGGGCGCCACCTACCTCGACAACTCCCGCCTCTTCCACGGCCACGAGGTCTGCATGGAGGACACCTGGGCGCGCGGTCTCTACATCGACCTGTCCAACCCCTTCCCGCCGGACTCCAATTCGGTGCGCCAGTCCTTCCACCCGAACGCCCGCGGCCACGCCGCGTTCGCGTCCTGCCTCACCCAGCTCTACAACTCGGGCCAGCGGGAGGGCAGTTGCGCCGACCCGGCGAGCACGGGCAGCGCGAAGCTGTACCCGGGCGCCTGGGACGACGCGTACCGGCCCCTGACGAACGAGGGGACCCGGACCTGCGTGGACGTCGACGCGTCCAAGAGCCGCAACGGCACCAAGGTCCAGGGCTGGGACTGCACGGGCAACCGCAATCAGACCTGGTGGTACGACGGCGCTCAGCAGTCGCTGCACACCGGCCTGACCCAGGACCGCTGCCTGGACGTCCCCGGCAGCGCCAAGGAAGGCACCGCAGTCACTCTCTGGAACTGCCACGGCGGCGCCAACCAGAAGTTCGTACGCCAATCGGGGACCCTGCGCCCGGCCGCCGACACCGGCCTCTGCCTGGGGCTCGCCGCACCGAAGGAGCCGCTGACGCTCCAGAAGTGCAACGGCTCGCCGAGCCAGCGGTTCGCGTAGGCCTTACGTTCGGAGCATGATCTCAGCACTCTCCGTGGTCGCGGCGGCACTCGTCGCCGCGACCCCGGTCACCACCCCCGCAGGCGCCTCGCAGGACGAGATACGCGCGTACTGGACCCCCGAGGCCATGGCGGAGGCCGTGGCCGCCTCCGACGACCCTCATCCGGACGGCGTCTCCTGGACGTACGGCACCGAGTCCGTACGCAATGTGGGCCGCCTCTTCATGGAGATTCCCGGCGGCAAGAAGGCCACCTGCACCGCGGCCGTCGTCGAGGCCGCCAACCGCAGCGTGATCGCCACCGCAGGGCACTGCGTGCACCTCCAGGCGGTCGGCGGCTGGATGAAGAAGCTGCTCTTCGCCCCCGCGTACGACAAGGGCACCCGCCCCTACGGCACCTATGTCGCGAAGTCCGTGGCCATCGCCCCCGCCTGGTCCGAACGCGAGGACCACAAGGCCGACTTCGCCTTCGTCACCCTCGGCCCGGACGAGCAGGGCCGCTCCGTGCAGAACGTCACCGGCGGCCGCCCGGCGTCCTTCGCCCCTGTCCCCGGCGAGAAGACCGCCCTCGGCTACCCCTTCGTGAAGCCGTACGACGGCGAGACCCTCCAGTACTGCTCGGGCCCCACGACTCCCGTGAACGACAACCGCCTCGTCGGCGGCGAGCAGCTCACACCGTGCCGCATGACCAACGGCGCGAGCGGCGGCCCCTGGTACGCGCGCACCGCCGACGGCAAGGACGTCCAGGTGGGCGTCACCAGCGCCCGCCCCAAGGAGCCGGGTCTGGAGAACGTGGCGTGGGGGGCGATGTTCGAGGGGACGGCGCGCGAACTGCATCAGCATGCGGAGCAGTTGAAGTAGCGCGCCGAGGGAGTGCCCGCGGCGTCACGTCGCGAACACGAACAACGTGAACGCGAAGAACAACCCGATCAGCACCGGCCAATAGAGCAGCGTCGGCAGCAAGTTGTCCTTCCACTCCAGTGCCCGGATCTTGGTCTCGGAACCGATCAGGATCGCGTTGGCGAAAATCCCCATGATCACGATGTACTGGGCGATCGCGAAGTACTCCAGATACGTCAGCGACGTATCGCCCGCGATCTCCCGGATCTGCGTCTGGTCCACGACCACGACAAGGAGCAACGTCACCGCGAAGGAGATCGCCGTCCACGTGGAGAACCCGAAGCGTGGATTGCGGGTGTCGTCCTTCGTATAGACGAAGAGCGCCAGGAACATGATGGCCGCGATGAAGAAGGACTGCAGGAGCCGCCCGGTCAGCGGCCCCGCCCACTTCCGCTCCATGCCGATGTTGAAGTACAGCTCGGGCGCCGCGACGAACGGCTTGTTCCAGTCGGTCACGCCCTGCGTCATCGTGTAGTTGTGCTGGCCGTAGCTCCACGCCGTGTAGTACGGCGCCCAGCCGCTGGTCACGATGTCCTGGTCGAGGCCGATCTCGCCGTATTTCCACGGCGGATAGGACGCGAAGTCGGGGACGAGCACGTCATTGGTGAAGGCGGCGTTCGTCCACAGGCGCAGCCAGATGTTCTGCTTGTCCAGCGGGTATTTCTGGTAGTTGAAGTGCTGGCGCAGGGTGAGATTGAAATGCCAGCCCTTCAGCCGCTGCCCGGAGGTGTTCACGGTGTCGTACGCCTCGTCGAGCGTGTATCCGTCGGGCGCCTCGGGGAAGACGACGCCCATGTCCTTCTCGGGCATGCCTTTCGGATAGCGCTGCCAGACATATCCGCTGACCTCGACCTCCTGCGGGTCGGTGAACTTGGCGCCCTGGATGAAGACCCCGGTGGGAATCTCCCGGATCTTCACCCCGGGCAGCAGCTTCCTCAGATACGTCCGGCTGTCCTGGTCGTCCATGAGCGGCGTGCCCACGATCGTGTCCGTGACGCGGTCGTGCGAGACGATCTGCCAGACCGTGCCGATGCCGAGCGCGAAGAGGACCGAGGCGATCGCCGAGACCAGCGCGCACCGCCTGCCGGACAGCCGGAACGGCTTGAGCAGCGCGATGGACAGGAACAGCAGCAGCAGGACGACGCTCGCGATCAGCGGCGCCCAGCCGGAACGCTCGGTGTGCCCCGCGGGCGCGCCGTCCGCGCCGAAGTAGCGGATCGCGAAGACGACCGTAGCCGCGGCGCAGAGCGCGAGCAGGACCAGATTGACGCGCGCCAGGAGGCTTGGCCACACCCGCTTCCGCTTCAGGCGCTGGTCAGCCATGGTTCTTCTTTGCCGGTGGCTTGGGTGGCTCGGGCATCTTGAACTCGGGGAGCTTGAAGTCCGGGAGCGGGAACGGCAGGAATGCCTGCGCGAAGCTCAGGCCGAGCCCGAAGAAGATGTCGAAGGCGAGCAGGGACAGGTGCACCATCGCCCAGGCGGACTGGAAGAAGATGGCCGCCACGTCCCCGCGCACCCCCGCCTCTTTGAAGGCGCGGTTGTCCGCCTTGAGCAGCTCGACCGTGGACCTGATGTCGTGCCCCCTGGCCTTCGCGCGGCTCAGCGAACCGCCCGGGATGATCGCGAGGAGGTTGTCGAGGCTCTTGTTGGCCTCGGCCACGGACACGTCGAGCTTCTTCTCGTCCCTCTCGCCGCCCAGGACGATGCCGGCGAGGTCCGCGGTCGAACCGGAGGCGCCGCCGAACTTGCCGATGGTCCGCCAGCTCTGGGCGAGCCGCTCGCGGTCACGGCGCGGGTCCTCCTTGATGGTGAGCGGGGTGCTGGGCTTCGGCGTCGGCTCGGTCGTCGGTGACGGCGAGGTGCCGGGCCAGGTCCACGGCTGCGGCGTCGTCGGCGCCGACGGCAGCGAGGGCAGCGGCGGAAGCACCGGGGCGGACGCCTGGGGCGGCGGCGTCGGTTCCCTGGGCGCGGCGGACGCGGCGGGGACGAGGGCGAGCGTGCCGCACAGGGCGGCGCTGAGGGCGGAGGTCAGGGCCTGCTTACGGAACATGGCTCCACCCTCAGATACACGGTCACCCTCCGCAATCGGAGACTGCGGAGGGTGACCTGTAAGGGGGAGGCGCCATGGACGCCCGGGTGGTGCGCCGCTGTTACGCCAGGCCGGGCCCGCGCACCGGGATGTGCGTGAACGTCGGCTCGGGCGCCGGGTTCTGGAAGAAGTCGTTGCCCTTGTCGTCGACCACGATGAAGGCGGGGAAGTCCTCGACCTCGATCTTCCAGACCGCCTCCATGCCGAGCTCCTCGTACTCGACGACCTCGACCTTCTTGATGCAGTCCTGCGCGAGGCGCGCGGCGGGGCCGCCGATCGAGCCGAGGTAGAAGCCGCCGTGCGTGTCGCACGCGTCGGTGACCTGCTTGCTCCGGTTGCCCTTGGCGAGCATGACCTTGGAGCCGCCCGCGGCCTGGAACTGCTCCACGTAGGAGTCCATGCGCCCGGCCGTGGTCGGCCCGAAGGAGCCGGACGCGTAACCCTCGGGCGTCTTGGCGGGACCGGCGTAGTACACCGGGTGGTCCTTCAGGTACTGCGGCATCTCCTCGCCCGCGTCGAGCCGCTCCTTGATCTTGGCGTGCGCGATGTCGCGGGCCACGACGAGCGGGCCGTTGAGGGAGAGCCGGGTCTTCACCGGGTGCTTGGTGAGCTCGGCGAGGATGTCGTCCATCGGCTGGTTGAGGTCGATCCTGACGACGTCCGAGGCCTCGGCGTCCTTGTTGAGGGTCTCGTCCGTCGTCTCCGGCAGGAAGCGCGCCGGGTCCGTCTCCAGCTGCTCCAGGAAGACGCCCTCCGCGGTGATCTTCGCGGTGGCCTGGCGGTCGGCCGAGCAGGACACGGCGATCGCGACGGGCAGCGAGGCGCCGTGCCGGGGCAGCCGCACCACGCGCACGTCGTGGCAGAAGTACTTGCCGCCGAACTGCGCGCCGATGCCGATCTTCTGCGTCAGCTCGAAGACCTTCTCCTCCAGCTCCTTGTCCCGGAAGCCGTGCCCGGTCGGCGAGCCCTCGGCGGGCAGCTCGTCCAGGTAGTGCGCGGAGGCGTACTTCGCGGTCTTCAGGGCGAACTCGGCGCTCGTGCCGCCGACGACGATCGCGAGGTGGTACGGCGGGCACGCGGCCGTCCCCAGGGAGCGGATCTTCTCCTCCAGGAACTTCATCATGGAGGCCTCGTTCAGGACCGCCTTCGTTTCCTGGTACAGGAAGGACTTGTTGGCGGAGCCGCCGCCCTTGGCCATGAAGAGGAACTTGTAGGCGCCGCCGTCGGTCGCGTACAGCTCGATCTGGGCCGGCAGGTTGGAGCCGGTGTTCTTCTCCTCCCACATGGTCAGCGGGGCCATCTGGGAGTAGCGGAGATTGAGCTTCGTGTACGCGTCGTAGATGCCCCGGGAGAGGGCCTCCTCGTCGCCGCCCTCCGTGAGGACGTTCTGGCCGCGCTTGCCCATGACGATCGCGGTGCCGGTGTCCTGGCACATCGGGAGCACGCCCGCCGCCGCGATGTTCGCGTTCTTGAGCAGGTCGAGTGCCACGAACTTGTCGTTGCCCGACGCCTCCGGGTCGTCGATGATGCGCCGCAGCTGGGCCAGGTGCGCGGGCCGCAGATAGTGCTGGATGTCGTGGATCGCCTCGGCGGCGAGCTTGCGCAGCGCCTCCGGATCGACCTTGAGGAACGTCCGCCCGTCGGCCTCGAAGGTGGAGACACCCTCGGCGGTCACCAGCCGGTACGGGGTGGTGTCCTCTCCCAGCGGGAGCAGATCGGAGTACGCAAACTCTGGCATTACGGCCATTCCTCACTCGGCAGACGGCGGCGCGGCCTCCATTGGCGACGCGCCAACCAGCGTAGAGCGCGCGAAGCGGACGGATCCTGTGAGGTAAGGCTCAGTAGGGGTAGTCGCGATCTATCGCGTTTGGGTACGCTGCTGGGGTGGACCTCGAAAAGCGCCTCCCGCAGCCCGCTCCCGCCGCCGAAGGGCCGGGGGCGCTGCGCGCCTCCGACGCCGACAGGGACCGCACGGCGGACATCCTCCGCGAGGCCCTCGCCGAGGGCCGCCTCACCGCCGAGGAGCACGCGGAGCGGATCGACGGGGTCTACCGCGCCAAGACCATGGCCGAACTGGAGCCGCTGGTCAGGGACTTGCCCGCGGCGCACGACGCCGCGCCCACCGCGGGCCGCGCCCCCGATCCCGCCCCCTCCAGGCCGTCCCCCGGCGCCGTCCCGCCGGTCGCCGACGAGAATCTGGTCGCGGTGCTCAGCAGCAGCGTCCGCAAGGGCCGCTGGCGCGTGGGCCGCCGCACCCATGCGTACGCGATCTTCGGCAGCGTCGAGATCGACCTCAGCGAGGCGATCTTCGAGCAGCGCCAGGTGGTCATCAAGGCCGTCGCGGTCTTCGGCTCGATCGAGGTCCGCGTCCCGGAGAACGTCTCGCTGCGCGGCAGCGGCACGGGCGTCCTCGGGAACTTCGAGGTGGACACCCTCGACTCCGCCGAGCAGGACGCCCCGGTCGTCTTCGTGGACGGCTGCGCGGTCCTCGGCAGCATCGAGGCGCGCCCCAAGCGCGGCAGGCTCGTCCGCGACCTGCACAAGCAGCTGCGCAAGCACCTCGGGCACTGACGGCGCGCGCGCCACGCGGGAAGTCTGAACTTCCGTACATCGGAACTCAGTGCATAGGCGCGTACACAGCGGGTAGAGCTTCGTGCATCGTCTCTCGCTCGCGAAGCCGTCGTCAGGAGTAGACCGTGCTGCAACCGTCGCATCAGTCCCTGCAGGTCGCCGCTGTTCCGGTCCAGCGGGGGCCAGTGCGGGATCGGAACGATGACGCCCCGTGGCACACGGAAGCCGTGTGCCGCCGAGACGAAGCCGGACTGTTCTTCGCCCCGTCCAAGGAGCCGACCGCGGCCCGGCTCTCCCGCGAGGAGGCGGCGAAGCGGGTCTGTGCCCGCTGTCCCGTGATGGTCGAGTGCCGCGAACACGCCCTGCTGCAGCCCGAGCCGTACGGGGTGTGGGGCGGCCTCACCGCCGCCGAGCGCCGCGTGGTCCTGGCCCGCCGCCGCAGGCGCGACCTGGAGCTGAAGAAGGCGGCGCACACGGCGGGGGTCGCCGCCGCGGGATAGGTGGGGGGACGGCGGCCGCGACCGGACCGCACATGCCGAAAGGGGGCGTCCCCCGCACGGGACGCCCCCTTCGGCATGCTCCGGCCGAAACTGCTCGGTCCGGTCGAACCGCTCGGCGCGGCCGGACTACGTGGCGCGGTCGGACTACTTGGCGCGGTCGAAGTCGATCGCGCTGTACGCGCGCAGCTTCGAGAGCCGGTGGTCGGAGTCGATCTTGCGGATCGTGCCCGACTTGGAGCGCATGACCAGCGAGGACGTCGACGCGGTCGCCGCGCGGTAGCGCACGCCCTGCAGCAGCTCGCCGTCGGTGATGCCGGTCGCGACGAAGAAGACGTTGTCCCCGCGGACCAGGTCGTCCGTCGAGAGCGTGCGGTCCAGGTCGTGGCCCGCGTCGATGGCGCGCTGGCGCTCGGCGTCGTCCTTGGGCCACAGCTTGCCCTGGATCACACCGCCCAGGCACTTGATGGCACAGGCCGAGATGATGCCCTCGGGGGTGCCGCCGACGCCCATGAGCAGGTCGACGCCGGTGCCCTCGCGGACCGCCATGATCGAGCCCGCGACGTCGCCGTCCGAGATGAACTTGATGCGCGCGCCGGTCTCGCGGATCTCCTTGACGATGCCCTCGTGGCGGGGGCGGTCCAGGATCATGACCGTGACGTCCTCGGGCGAGGAGTTCTTGGCCTTGGCGACGCGGCGGATGTTGACCGACGCGGGCGCGTTGATGTCCACGTAGTCCGCGGCCTCGGGGCCGGTGACCAGCTTGTCCATGTAGAAGACCGCGGACGGGTCGAACATGGCGCCGCGGTCGGTGGCGGCGAGCACGGCGATCGCGTTCGGCATGCCCTTGGCGGTCAGCGTCGTGCCGTCGATCGGGTCGACGGCGATGTCGACCTCGGCACCGGTGCCGTCACCGATGCGCTCTCCGTTGAAGAGCATCGGGGCTTCGTCCTTCTCGCCCTCGCCGATGACGACGACGCCGTTCATCGAGACGGTGGAGACGAGGGTCCGCATGGCCCTGACTGCGGCGCCGTCCGCGCCGATCTTGTCGCCGCGGCCGACCCAGCGGCCCGCGGCCATGGCGGCGGCCTCGGTGACCCGGACGAGCTCCAGGGCGAGGTTGCGGTCGGGAGCCTCGGGGGAGACCTCGAGCTCGGACGGAAGATGATGCTCGGTCATCGGAGCGCACCTTTCTGCTTGATACGACGACGGCCGGATGAGGGATTGTGAACGACTCTATCTGCAGGTCGACAAAATGAGCAGGGGGCCCCACGCATGAGCGGACCGGGCGGAGGGGGCGCGTAGGGGGAGGTACCGGGGAAAGGTGCCCGAGCGGGGCCTGAGACCATGGGGCGCGTGGCAGGAAGACAAGGCAACCAGACCGTCAAGAACATGCTGTGGTCGTTGGTGGTGATCGCTCTCGTCGCGGGCGTGATCTACATCTTCATCCCGCATGACGACTCCAAGAGTCCCGTGGAGCGCAAGGACTACCGCGTGGAACTCCTGACGGCCCGCCGCGCCGCGCCCTATCCGGTGGTGGCGCCCGAGGGGCTCTCCAAGGCCTGGAAGGCGACGTCGGTGCGGTACAAGGGCGACGAGCACGACAGCTGGCACCTCGGCTTCCTCGACCCGGACGACGAGTACGTGGCGATCAAGCAGTCCACGGAGAAGCCCGCCAGGTTCATCGAGAACGTCACCAAGGAAGCCAAGTGCACCAAGGCCACCGAGGAGATCGGCGGCCAGGAGTGGCAGCGCTACGAGGGTGAGACGTACGACGCCCTGGTGCGCACCGAGAAGGGCGCCACGACGGTCGTCCTCGGCACGGCGTCGTTCGACCGGCTGACGAAGATGGCGGAGTCGCTGAAGACCTCCTGACCAGGCGCGACCTGGAATGCGCGAAGGGCCCCCGGCGGTGTGCCGGGGGCCCGTCGCGTCGCTTGCGGGGTGGCGCAGACGGGGGTGTCGACCACGTGGTATGCCAGGCGCGGGGGGCG
>NZ_JBHYJI010000020.1:0-79450 GCF_042740435.1 Streptomyces sp. NPDC059002
ACGGTGAGCTCGGTGGTCGCCGTCGGAATACCGGCGGACATCGGCGTCGTACCGATGAACCAGTCGTCGACGGAGAAGAACGGGTGGTCGCCGCAGATGGCCACCCGCGGGCGCCCGGTGACGGCGCGGGCGAGGCGCACCGCGGCGGTGGTGACGTCGGAGCCGTTCTTCGCGAACTTCACCATCTCGGCGGTCGGCACCGTGGCCAGGAAGCGTTCCGCGGCGTCGACCTCCACGATGGACGGCCGCACGAAGTTGCTGCCCCGGTCGAGTTCGCGCCGCACCGCCTCGGTCACGCGGGGGTGGGCGTGGCCGAGGCTCACCGACCGCAGCCCCGAGCCGTACTCGATGTAGCGGTTGCCGTCGACGTCCCACACATGGGCGCCGCGGCCGTGGCTGATGACCGGGGCCAGGTTCTCTGGGTACTGGTCGTCGCCCTTGGCGTAGGTGTGCGCGCCCCCGGGGATCAGGGCGTGCAGCCGCTCGTTCGCCGCTCGCGACCGGGGCAGGGTGAACTCTTCGGTGTCCACGGTGGGTTCAGCTCTCTTTCTGCTTCAGGGCCTGGGCGAGGCTGGGTGCCTGCCGGTCCCGCTGGGACATCGAGGTGGCGGGGAGCGGCCAGGCGATGGCGAGCTCCGGGTCGTCGAAGGCGATCGTCACGTCCTCGGCCGGGTCGTGCGGACGGTCGATCCGGTACGAGGTGTCGGCGGTCTCGGTGAGCGCCTGGAAGCCGTGCGCGCACCCGGCCGGGACGTACAGGGTGGTCTGCGTCTCGCCGGACAGTTCGAAGGTGGCCACGTTGCGGTACGTCGGCGAGTCGGGCCTCAGGTCCACGACGACGTCGAAGATCCTCCCGTACGAGCACCGCACGAGCTTGGCCTCTCCGGCGCCGGAGCGCAGGTGCAGTCCGCGCAGCACGCCCCGCACCGAGCGGGACACGCTGTCCTGGACGAACGCGTTCGGGTCGAGGCCCACCGAGCGGACCACGTCGGCGTCGAACGTGCGGCAGAAGAAGCCGCGTTCGTCGGCGTACGGCGTCGGCTCGAACAGGTACGCGCCTGCGACAGCCGGTACTTCGGTGGCTTTCATGGTGTCTCCTGCCGGGCGTCCGTCTTGAACAGGGCCGTGGTCAAGGCGGTGAACTGGTGGGCTAGTCGCCGCGCGGCTTCCTGGTTCCGCTCGGCGAGGGTCTGGCGCAGCTCAGCCGACCGCTTCTCCAGCTCCCTGAACTGTTCGAGGAGTCGGTCGGCGTCGACCTCGCGGGCTGGATGGCAGTACGCGCCGAGGCCCATGCTCGCCATGAGCGCGTCGCTCTTGGCCGCGTAGCTGAGCGCGAGGGTGGGGGTGCCGACCTTCAGCGCGCAGATCAGGTTGTGGTAGCGGGTGGCCACCACGGCGCCGGCGGCCGCCGCCTCCTTCATCAGGTCGGCGAGGGAGGCCACTTCGGCGGCCGTGACCTGGGGCGAGTCCACCGCTTCGAGGATCGCGGCGACCACTGTCGCGTCGCAGTCGTCGCCGGTGAGCAGGCGGACCCGTCGGCCCTCGTCGACCAGCGCGCGCACGAACCGGGTCGTCCCTTCGAGGTAGCGGCGGTGGATCTCGTCGGCCCTCGCGCGGTCGTCGTTGCCTCCGTGGAAGTCCATGACGCCCACGCAGACCTGGCCGGTCGGTCCTGGCGGCGGGGTCGGCAGGGCGAAGGCGAGGTCCGGGTAGACCTCGTCGCGCGCGGTGTCCACGCCCATCTCCCGCATCGCGTCGCGGGACAGGGCGTCCCGGTACGACCGGTACGCGGCGAGCCGCGCAGACCAGCGGACCAGGGCCCGGGTCGGCCGGTCGCCGATCGGGGCGGCGCCGACGCCGACCAGCGCGACCCGGGTGCCGAAGAGGCGGCCGGTCGCGCAGAGCAGGAACAGGGAGTACGGGAAGCCCCACGGCCGCAGCGGCAGGGTGGCCTCAAGGACGCCCATGCCGGGCACGATCACCACGTCGTGGCGGCGCACCCAGGCGGCGGTGCGGAAGACGTCGACGAGTTTGCCGAGACCCTTGCCCGCGATCGCGCCCGCGCGCGACGCGGTCCGGTACTCGCCGCGGTACCAGTGCAGCCGCGTCGCGGGGATCCGGTACCGGGCCGCGACGACCTCGGGGCCGCCGCACAGCGCGTCCACGGCCGCGTCCGGGTGCTCGGCGCGGAGGTATCCGAGCACGGCTTCCAGCGACCCGTCGTTGCCGAGGTTGCCGGAGCCGAGCAGGCCGAACACCCCGACGCGCACGGGAGTTCTCATGGCTTCCGCCCCTCGCGGCCCGCCACCAGGTCGTCGACGGAGACGGTGAGCCGGGCCGGGTCGACCGGGGCGCGGTCCTCGACCCGCTCGCCCGCGCCGGGGCGGACCCGGCTGGTCATCCACGCGGCCAGGTGGCGGTAGCAGGCGCGCCGGTCGGCCGGCGACAGCGGCGCCCGCCGGACCGCCGAGGCGAAGCCCCAGACGTACTCGGCGAGCAGCCGGGGCGTCGGGTGCAGCGGGCCCGCCCTGCGCGGGTCGAGGTTGACGCACCGGGAGCGCTTGGAGGGGTTCGCCCGCTCGGCGCGGGTGGGGTGGTCGCGGCGGAAGTACAGCAGTTCGGGCACCTGGTGGAAGGGCCCTTGCAGGACGAGCTGGGCGACGAAGGTGCGGTCGGCGTGGTGGTAGCTGTCGTGCGGCTTCACCCGGCGCAGCATGTCGGCCCGCATCACGCCGTAGAAGTCGTCGCCCCCGGGCTCGAAGAGGAAACTGCGGAAGCGCTCGGGCGCGTGGGGCGAGCCGGTGGCGAGCGTGTAGTCGTAGGGGACCGTCACCTGTCCCGCGCCGTCGATGACCGCCTGGTCGGCGTGGGCGAGGACCACGCCGGGGCGCTCGTCGAGCGCCGTCACGCAGCGTTCCAGCAGGTCCCGGGCGTACAGGTCGTCGTGCGACGCCCATTTGAAGAGTTCGCCGCGGCACCGGGTGAACACGTAGTTGTGGTTGGGCGCGGCGCCGATGTTCTCGGCGAGGCGGATGTACCGGATGCGCGGGTCCTTCTCGGCGTACCGGCGGCAGATGTCCTGGGTCCCGTCGGTCGAGGCGTTGTCGGAGATGACCAGCTCGAAGTCCTCGTACGTCTGGCCGAGCAGGGCGTCGAGCGACTCGGCCAGATACTCCTCGCCGTTGTACACGGGCAGGCCGATGCTCAGCCGGGGTGGGGCGGTCATGATGTCCTCACTTCGGGGATGGGGTTCTGGTGGCGCTCGCGCAGGGCGGACCGCAGCTGGAGCCACCACACGGCGGAGGCGGTGACGGTCGCGGCGGCGACGCCCCAGGCCGAGCCGACCGTGCCGGCCGCGGCCGCGCCGCCGAGCCCGCCGCCGACATAGCAGGCGGAGGCGAAGAGTTGGCAGCGCAGGCTGCGCCGGGCCGCGGCGAGCGCGCGGAGTCCGGCCGCCGCGCCGACGCCGAGGCCGGAGCCCGCGACGCCGAGCACGGCCGGCACGATGAGCTCCGAGGCGGAGTGCCAGACGTCGCCGAGCACGAGCTCGCCGAGCCGGTCGGGCACGAGGAGCAGGGCCACGCCCCAGAGCAGCGCGGCGCCGGCGAGACCGGCGCCGAGCAGCAGGCAGAACCTGGCGAGGCGGTGCGGGGCCTGCCGCAGCACCCGTGCCGCCTCGGGGACGGTGACCAGCGAGAGCCCCATGAGCACCGCGAGGAACGGGCCGAGCAGGAGTTCGGCGCCGCGGATCACGCCCACCGCGCTGACCCCGACGATCAACCCGAGGCCGTACGCCCGCAGTTGGGACGCGCCGCTGACGCCGACATTCTCGACGAGGTACCGGTAGCCGAGGTCGCGCTGTTCGCGCAGCCAGGTGCGCGCCCCGGTCAGCTGGGGCCTGATGCCGGACTGGAGGCAGCCGTAGGCCGCGGCCACCGCTGCGGCCGCGCCCCAGGCGAGCACGAAGGCGGCCACGCTGCTCATGCGAGCCGCTGCCACCATGGCGGGGACGAGCGCGACGGTCGCGAGGACGTCGTTGGCGAACGCCTTGCGCCCGGTGCCCGCGGCGAAGAACGAGAACCGCCAGGCGTCCTGGAGCAGCAGCGTCGGCAGGACGACCCCGAGGCAGGCGAACGCGGGCCCGACATGGCCGCCGAGCGCGAGTCCGGCCACCAGGCAGACCGCGCCGATGGCGCCGCCGACGCCGAGCGCGGTGCCCGTGGACCGGGCCGTCGCCGTGCGCCAGGACGCGTCCGACACCCCGCTGAACCGCACCACGAGCGGGTCGGTGGCAAGGCCGCGGGAGACGCCGAGCACCACGCCGTACGTCACCCAGGCCAGGCTGAACACGCCGAACGCGGTGAGGCCGAGGGAGCGGGCCACGTAGATCCCCACCGCGAAGTTGTTCATGCTGCAGACCGCCTGGTCGGCGAGTCCCCAGGACAGCCGGCCCGCCATGGCCCGCCGGGCGTTCCCGGCCGGGGGCGCCGGTGCCGTGGTCTTCTCCCCCTCGGTGGTCATCGGCGTCACGCCTTGATCAGCCCGGCGGCGCCCAGGGCGTCGGCCGCGGCGGCGACGGTGTCGAAGGGCAGCCCCGACCGCTCGGCGACGTCGAGCAGCCCGTGCTCGCCGTCGGAGAGGCTGAGCACCCAGAGCATGGCCATCTGGGCCTGCTGGGTGTCGCTGCGCCCGCCGAGCGCGTCGTACAGGCCGCGCCGCCCCAACTGCGGTTCGCCGTACGGGCTGAGGCTGACGTAGCGCCGATTTCGGTCAAGGACGCCGAACGCCTCGCGGCAGACGGCGAGCGTGTCCGTCATCGCCTCCGGGGAGACGAAGTCCGGGTTGTCCGCCGACGTGTGGTACTCGGGATATCCGGCGTACGGCGTCCTGCTGAGCGAGCCCACGCCGAGGTTGAACCCGGGGGAGCAGTACTGCCGCTCGTCGTAGCCGTACGGAGTGAACTCCTTGATCTGGTGCGGGCGTTCGGAGGCGGCGAGGACGTGCCGCAGCACACGGTCGATCTCCGCGTCGCCGCGCCTGCTCCGCTTGTACGTCAGCTGGCCCGCGTCGCCCGCGCAGGCCAGCACGAGCCCGTGCTTGACCTGCTCGATCCGCTCCGCGTTGCGGGCCAGCCAGGTGATCGCCCCGATGGTGCCGGGCGCATAGATGAACCGGTAGGTGTAGTACGGGGTTTCGTGCGCCAGCGCGCGGGCCAGGAACGTCGCCACCGCGATGCCCGCCAGGTTGTCGTTGGCCAGCGACGGGTGGCAGACGTGGCAGGAGACGATCACCTCGTCGGGGACCTGGCCGGGGACCACGTGCTCGGCGTAGGTGAGGTGGCCGTCGGCGAGCGTGGAGTCGATGCGTACCTCGTACTCGCCGTCCGGCAGCGCGTCCAGAGTCTCCTGGGCCAGGCAGAAGCCCCATTCCGGCTTGTAGTAGCTCGTGCGGTACGGCACCCAACTCGGGTGGTCCGGAAGGGTGTGCAGATGTGCGCGCAGCTCGGACAGGGGCATGGTCGCCGCCACCGGGACGCTGTAGCCGAGCACGTGCAGGCTGGACGCGGCGAAGTCGACGACCCGCTTGCCGGTGGCGTCGGCGATGTACGCGTCCCGGATGTTCCACTCCTGCGGCACCGTCCAGTCGAGCACGTGTGTTCCGGTCGGCACCTCGTGCACCTGGAGCGGGATGTGTTCGCCGACGATGTCCAGGGTGGCGCGCACCCCGTCGCCCGTGATGCTCCGGCACAGCGGATACAGCCGCTCCACCAGAGCGTGCATCTCCTCGCCCGTCGTGGTCATCGGCGCCACCGCAGGGTGTCGTCGACGGCATCCGCGTCGGACGCCGCGCGCAGCACGGCGAGGCGGGTGAAGCGCTGCTCGAAGTCCTCGCGGGTGAGGCCGAACTTCCGGTAGGCGTCGGCGAGTTCGAGCGCGCCGCGCTTGACCGTCCACTCGCAGTCGAAGCCGGGGAGCGCGGCGCGGAACCGGGAGAAGTCCACCCGGTACGACCGCGGATCCGCGCCCGTCTCGCCGGTGATCACCACCTTCGCGCCGGAGACGGCCTCGGCGACCTGCTCGGCGATCTCGGCGACCGTGACGTTGTTGGTCTCGCTGCCGATGTTGAACGCCCGGTCGTGGACCGCCTCGCGCGGCGCGGTCAGCGCGGCCGTGAAGGCCCGCGCGATGTCGGCGGCGTGCACCAGTGGGCGCCAGGGGGTGCCGTCGGAGAGCACAAGGACCTCGCCGGACAGCAGCGCGTGACCCACCAGGTTGTTCAGGACGATGTCGGCGCGCAGCCGGGGCGAGTAGCCGAAGGCGGTGGCGTTGCGCATGTACACCGGGCTGAAGTCGCCGTCGGCCAGCGCGTGCAGATCGTCCTCCACCCGCACCTTGGACTCCGCGTACGGCGTCACCGGGCGCAACGGGGCGTCCTCGCCCACCAGCTCGCCCCCGCCCGCGGCGCCGTACACCGAGCAGGTCGACGCGTACAGGAAGCGCCGCACTCCGGCGTCGCGGGCGAGCCGGGCGAGGCGGACGGACGCGTGGTGGTTGATGTCGTAGGTGAGTTCGGGCGCGAGGGACCCCAGCGGGTCGTTGGAGAGCGCGGCCAGGTGGATCACGGCGTCCACCCCTGCCACGTGCTCGGCCGTGACGTCGCGCAGGTCCACCCGGTGCCCGGACGGGTCCGCGGGCGGCGGGCCGAGCACGCAGTCGGCGAACAGGCCGGAGTCGAGGCCGACGACGTCGTGCCCGGCGGCCGCGAGGACGGGAGCCATCACGGTGCCCAGGTAGCCCTGGTGCCCGGTCAGCAGTACGCGCACAGTTCAGTCCCCCAGCTTGGAAGTGCCCAGATCGAGCGTGAGTTTGGTGACGGCGAACGCCTCGGCGTAGCGCGCGTGGCATTCGATGCCGCGGATCCGGGCGAGGCCGATGAAGGCCTCCCGGTCGTACCACGGCCGGTGCCGCTGCGAGGAGTAGTGCTCCTGCAGCAGCCGTACCTTCTGTTCGGCGATCTCCGGCGACAGCGGCTGGTACGCCGCGAGGCGGCCGAGATCGCCGTCCCACTTGACGATCTCGTAGCCGAGTACGAGATGGTCGCGGAACGCGGTGGGGATCAGCTGCGCCAGGCCGCGGTGGTCCTGGTGCGCGTCGTCGGTGCGCGGGGCGAGGACGAGATCCGGTTCGGTCCGCGCGCGCAGCTCCTCGACCGCGGCCTTGGCCTCGTCCCAGTGCACGGGCATCCGGCCGTCCGGCAACTTGAGGACGGTCAGGTTCAGTTCGGCACCCGGGCAGAAGGCGGCGAGCGCGGCCCGCTCCTCCTGCTCCCGTTCGGTGCCGCCGCCGGAGAGCACCAGCGCGTCGACGCGGATGCCGGGCCGCGCGTGGCACAGCGCAAGGAGCGTGCCGCCCGCGCCGATGGCGATGTCGTCGCAGTGCGCGCCCACCGCGACGATCCGGTCCAGGCGACCGGAACCGAGCCCGATCACGCCCGCACCCCCGCGGCGTCCCGCTCCCACACGGCCCACGGGCGGTCACCGCGGGCGTAGGCGGCATCGAGTGCGGCCCGCTCCTTCACGGTGTCGGTCGGCTTCCAGAAGCCGCGGTGCTGGTGCGCCACCAGGCGGCCGCGCTTGGCGAGTTGGGCGCATCCGTCGGCGACCAGGTCACCGTTCTCCGGGATGTGGTCGAAGACCTCCTGGCGGAGCACGAAGTAGCCGCCGTTCTCCCACAGCGGCAGTTCGCTGACCGCGGTGATGCCGCCGACCAGGCCGTCCTCGCCCAGGTCCACGCAGTGGAACGAGGACTGCGGCGGCACCACCATCATCGACGCACCGGCGTCGCGCCGGGCGAAGGAGTCGATCATCTCCGGCAGCGGGGCATCGGTGAGCACGTCGGCGTAGTTGGCGAGGAACATCTCGTCGCCGTCCAGGTGGTGGCGCACCCGGCGCAGGCGTTCCCCGATCGGCGACTCGACACCGGTCTGCGCGAACGTGATCGTCCAGTCCGAGATGTCGGTGGAGAGCAGCTCGGTCCGCCCGCCCCGCAGCACGAAGTCGTTGGACGTCGTCTCCTCGTAGTTGAGGAAGAAGTTCTTGATGTGGTGCGCCCCGTAGCCGAGGCACAGGATGAACTCCGTGTGGCCGAAGTGCGCGTAGTAGCGCATGACATGCCAGATCAGCGGCCGCGGGCCGACCATCGCCATCGGCTTGGGCATGTCGTCCGCGGCGCCGCTGCGCATCCGCATCCCGTAACCGCCGCAGAACAGTACGACCTTCATGCTGTGCCCTCTTCCAAAGACGTGACCTCGACCATGCTCAGTTCAGGGATGGGGAAGACGAGACGGCCGCCCCAGTCGTGGACGAACGACAGCTGCTCGGTCAGTTCGGCCCGCAGGTTCCACGGCAGGACGAGGACGTAGTCCGGCTTGTCCGCGGCG
Source organism: Streptomyces sp. NPDC059002 (assembly GCF_042740435.1). Lineage (NCBI taxonomy): Bacteria > Bacillati > Actinomycetota > Actinomycetes > Kitasatosporales > Streptomycetaceae > Streptomyces > Streptomyces sp. NPDC059002. The sequence continues at coordinate 8,440 of NZ_JBHYJI010000020.1, forward strand.
ATCTGCTCGGGCGGCAGGATCGGGATGCGGGTGCCCGGCGTGAACCTGCCGTGCTTGTAGGGGTTGCGGTCGACCGTGTACGCGAGCAGGTCGGGCCGGATGCCGCAGTGGTTGAGCAGGGTGTTGCCCTTGCCGGGTGCGCCGTAGCCGACGACCGTCTCGCCGCGCTCGGCCGCTGTGATGAGGAACTTGAGGAGATCCCTGCGCACCTTGGCGACCCGGGCGGAGAACTCGGTGTACCCGGACAGCTCCTGGAGCCCGGCGGCCTTCTCCCGGGCCAGTACGTCGGCCACCTGCCGGGACGGCTCGCCCGCCACCTCGACCGGCCGGGCCCACAGCCGGATGGAGCCGCCGTGCGTGGGCAGCAACTCGACGTCCACGAGCGCGAGTCCGCCGCTGGCGAGCGCCCGGATCGCGGAGGCGACCGTGTAGTACTGGAAGTGCTCGTGGTAGATCGTGTCGTACTGGTTCTCCTCGATCAGGGTCAGCAGATGCTGCACCTCGATGGAGACCCAGCCGTCGTCGGCGACCAGGGCGCGCAGGCCCTGCGTGAATCCGACGACGTCGGGGATGTGCGCGTACACGTTGTTGGCCACGACCAGGTCGGCCGGGCCGTGCTCGGCGCGGACGTTCGCGCCGGTGTCCGGGCTCAGGAACTCCGTGAGCGTGGGCACGCCCGCGTCGCGCGCCGCTGCGCCGACGTTCACCGACGGTTCGATGCCCAGGCAGCGGATCCCCCGGTCCACCACGTGCTTCAGCAGATACCCGTCGTTGCTGGCCACCTCGACCACGAAGGCGTCGGGGCCGAGCCCCACCCGCTCCACGGCGTCGGCGACGTACGTCCGCGCATGCTCCACCCAGGACGTCGAGAAGGAGGAGAAGTACGCGTACTCGCTGAACGTCTCCTCCGGCGTGATCAGCGGCGGGATCTGCGCGAGCCAGCAGTCGGTGCAGACCCGCAGGTGCAGCGGGTACGCGGGCTCCGGCGCGTCCAGTTGGTCCGCGGCGAGAAAGCTCTCGCACGGCGGGGTCGCCCCCAGATCGACGACGCTCCCCAACGCCGCCGAGCCGCAGAGTCGGCATCGTGTCATTTACTGCCCCCCAACAATTCCGTCCGCACCGCGATCGCGGTGCGGTACCCCTCCACCAGGCGGTCGAGGCCGACGGCCGGGCTGAAGCCCCGCTCGTACCGGCGCCGGGCCGCCCGGCCCATCTCCCGGTTGCGGTCCTTCTCGACCGCGATCCGGCGTATGCAGGACGCGAGCGAGGCCGCCTCGCCCGGCCGGTGGAGCAGCCCGGTCACGCCGTCCTCGACGAGTTCGACGAAGGCGCCGTGACCGGCGGCGACGGCCGGGACCCCGGCCGCCATCGCCTCCACGACCACCAGGCCGAACGCTTCGAGCCACGTCGAGGGAGCCACCACGGCGACCGATCGCGCGACGGCGTCCCTGCACTGCTCCGTGTCGTACAGGCCGACGTACCGCACGTCGTCCCGGCCCGCCGCCCAGGCGGTCACCTCGCGCTCCAGCGGCCCCGACCCCGCGATCACCAGCGGCACGCCCACACCGCCGCCCGCCGCGATCTCGTCCCACGCGGCCATCAGGAGCCGTACGCCCTTGGCCTCCGCGAGCCGGCCGAGATAGAGCAGATGCTCGCCGGAGCCCGTGCGGCAGGTGCCCGGATCGGGCACGAAGTTGTGCTTCACCGCCAGGCGTTCGGCGGGCATCCCGGCCCGCACCAGGACGTCGCGCTGCGCCGCGGAGATGCAGAAGAACCGCTCCACTCCGGACCACCAGCGCCGCCGGTTGACCGAAAGGCTGACCGCGAGCGGCACCGTCGCGAGGCGGGAGCCCCGGTAGCAGCCGTGCCGGACGGCAGGCAGCGGCGCCTTCGCCCCGACGCACTCGGTGCACGGCCTGCCGTCCCGTTGCAGCGTGCCGGGCGGGCAGACCTGGGTGTAGTTGTGCAGCGTGGCGACGGCGGGCACCCCGGCGTCGGCGCAGGCGGCGAGCACCGCGGGCGACAGGAGCGGGAAGACGTTGTGGACGTGCACCACGTCGGGGCGTGCGGTGCGAAGGCGGGCGGCGAGTTCCGAGCGGACCGCCGGGTTCCAGGGCACGAGCAGCGGCACCGCGACCTTGCCCGGCAGGGACCTGTCGGCGATGGAGTCGCTGCGCCGCTCGAACACCTCGACCCGGTGACCTGCCGACCGCAGCAGCCCCACCTCCTGGTCGACGACTTTGTTCTCCCCGCTCGGCTGCGCCGAGTTGTAGCGGTTGTGCACCACGAGAACGTGCATGGTCAGGTCACCTCCGATCTGCGGGCCCATCGCGGGATGTGCCGTCGGGGAACGTCGGGCGCGGGCGGCAGCGCGGGCTCGGCCGGTGCCGCGAGGAGCGAGGCGGCCAGGGCCAGATGCAGCAGATACGGCGAGGCGTCGCCGAGCCCCGCCTCGGTGTACGAGGCGATCGCGCAGTAGCTGATCAGGAAGATCGCGCAGGCCCTCGACAGCGAAGGCGGCCGCAGCAGCGCGACACCGCCGAGGACGAGCAGGGCCGTCGCCACCAACGCGATGCCGATCAGGCCCTGTTCGTGGTAGACGGCCAGCCAGCTGTTGTCGATCGGCAGGCCGCCGAACGACTTGTCGCCGAGCCCCATGCCGAACAGCTGCTCCGCCATGGACCGGGGGGCCGCGAGCAGGGCGTCCCAGACCTTGGCCCGGCCGGTGAGGTTGGAGAAGTTCTCCTTGTCCTGGCCGCGCAGGAACCACGTCTGCAGCGCGGAGGCGAACGCCACCGCGGCCACCACGGCGCACACCACCGTCCAGCTGAAGAACCTGCGGGCGGCGGCGCTGGTCAGCAGGAGCGAGCCGATCGCCAGCACCAGGCCGATGAGCAGGCCGAGCGTGGCCGTACGGGTATGGGTCAGCGCGAGCAGGACGAACGAGGGCACGATGACGACGACCGCGCTGGTCCTGTCGATCCTGCGGCCGAGCACGAGCAGCACGGTGAGCCCGATGATCACCGCCGCGTACTGGCCGATCTGCGGCGGGGTGAGCGGCCACAACGCGCCGACGAGGCGTCCGCCGTACAGGTCGGGCATGGCGGCGCCCGGCGAGATGACCAGGCCCGCGGCGACCACGCCGAGCACCACGAAGTACATCCGGATGTGATGCCTGACGAACGTCAGGCCGCCGTCCCACCAGCGGCTGAGCAGCCACAGCGTGCCGACGAAGAGGGCGAGGCGCGCGCAGCGGAACAGCGCGCCGAACCCCGAGTCCAGGTTCGCGCTGGAGATCACGCTCGGCACGAGCAGCAGGCTGAGCAGGAACAGGAAGGCGCTGGACCGGATGCGCAGCCGCAGATTGACCGCGAGCGCAAGGGCGAACGCGGCGACCAGGGCGCCCATGGTGACCATCTGGATCAGGGAGCGGGGCAGCGGCACGATGGTCTTCGCCCCCGCGGAGCCGAGCGTATTGAGGATCAGCAGCCCCCAGACCGCCCCGACGGTCTTCTTCGACGTGTGGTCGGTGTCGTGCGGTCTCATCTCAGCCACCGTCCCGTGCGCGGAAGGTGCTGCCCTCGTCCTGCCGGTACGGCGTGTTCTGCCACTGCCCGAAGTCGAGCACCTGGCTCGGGTCGTGGGCCACGAACTTCCACGGCCCGACGTAGACGTTGTCGCGCCAGCGGTTGTGCTGCTTGCGGGTGATCGCCTCGGCCACCCGCTCGCCCTTGTACGGCGACCAGTCCGGGTAGGTGCCGTAGTTGGCGAGCACCGCCATGCGGTCGCACTTGACCGTGCACTCGACGACGGACTTGTCCAGGACGAAGCGGTTGTCGTGGATGTCCACCCGCTGGGTCTTCCAGCGGCAGTCGGCGTAGAGCGGCGCGGTGGCGATGCCCGGCTTCGCGCAGCGGTCGGTCTTCTTCACAAGCAGCGTGCAGTCACCGGAGGAGGTGTTGGCCGGGCTGTTGCAGAACCGGTCGGCGTTCTCCCACAGGGTGATTCCCGACCAGTTGTTCTCCAGCAGGTTCCGGGAGACGTCGATCTTGTCCGTGCGGGCCTTGATCCGTGGTTCGCCGCCGGACTCGGACAGATAGAGAGTCGCGAACGGGAAGGTGTCGCCGCGGTCGGCGTATCTGCGGCCCTCGACCCAGTTGTTCCGCCGGATGATGTTCTTCCGGATGACCGCGTTGTAGCTGGTCTCATAGATCAGCGCGGCACCGTCGTTGGCCTCGATGACGTTGCCCTCGATGCGGAAGTCGTTGTTGTTGGTGTCCGCCCACAGCCCCGTGCCGCGGTTGTCGTGCACCCAGTTGCCGCGCACGTCGGCGCCGTCGACGGCCCAGAACTTGATGCCTCCGGTGCAGCCGCAGCCCTTCCGCTTGCGCTCCCAGTCGCCGGTGTTGTTGCCCACGATCTCGTTGTCCTCGACCACCAGGCCGGTGATCCGGCCCTTGGCCTTGTACGCGTTCATGCCGTACTGGCCGTTGTCGCGCAGGCAGTTGGCGCGGACCTGCTGACGGGAACCGGCCATCAGCCCGGCGGCGGAGTTCCGCTGGATCGTCGTGTGCTCGATCACCCATCCGTCGGCCGAGTCGTGGTTGACCACGCCCTCGTCGTGCGGCGCGACGAAACGCTGCACGGTCAGGTGGCGGATGGTGACGTCGCGGGCGGAACCGCCGAACGCGTACTGGTTCTTCTTCCCGCCGTCGAGGACCGCGCCCGGCGCGCCGACGTAGCGGTTCCCCTTCTTGGGGATGACCTGCGAGTAGCGGTCGGGGTCGAGCCTGTGCCTGCCGGGGCGGAGCCAGAACGTGGTGTTCGGGGGGCTGCTCCTGGTCTTCGCGGCCAGGTCACCGACCACCGCCGGGTCGACCGTCACCGCGCCCGCCGGTGCCTTCGCGGGACCGGGCGCGGGCTTGGCGCACACCCGGGCCACGGAGCGGGCCGCGGACGTGGCGGGCCCTGCCTTCGGCTCCGACCCCGCGTCCGACGTGCCGACGCAGCCGGTCGCCAGCAGTGCGAGCGCCAGCGGTGCCGTCGGCAGCGCCCAGTTCCGCCACTTGATCCCCACACGTCCTCCTAGCCGCGGAACCTGAGTAACGTCGTGAACCCCTCCACACCGTCGGCGAAGCCGGTGCCGACCAGCGTGGTGGCGGGTTCCTTGCGCCCGAATCCCGCGGAGTACCAGCCCAGTGGCGGGTCGGTCTCGCCGCGGTGCGCCCGCCAGGACAGCTGCCCCGGCAGGTCCAGGACCGCGGAGCGGTCGTCGCCGTCCCTGGTCCAGGTGAGCACCGCCCGGTTCTCCACCAGGTCCGCGGTGATCGTGGGGCCGAGGTGGAACGCCAGCTGTACGGCCCTGCGCGGGCCGCGCACCTCGTCCACCACCCGCAACTCCCGCCGCGCCGCGGTCAGTTCCACCCGGCGGCGGTGCACGGAGTCCGGGTAGCCGTCGTGCTCGGCGCACCAGCGGGCCGTCCCCGCGCCGTCGGCGGCGTCCGCGGCCAGGACGCGGGTGCGGGCGTGCCGGGTCCACAGGAACGGGCCGCCGGAGACCGACTGGTCGGCGCCGTCGAGGCGCAGGGTGTTGTGGCCGAGCGTCGACCGGAAGTACTGCCGCCACGCGGGCTGCCCGTGGTAGCAGTACGTCCCCGGGTCGGCGAGCACGTCGACCCCGTCGTGCCGGACCTCCACGGACAGCGCGTCCGCGTGGGCGTGCGCCGCGATGGACAGGAAGCCGTGCGGACCGCCGTCGCAGCGGCACCAGATCTCTCCCGGGCCGTCCGGACCGCGCAGGACGGTCAGGCCCGCGTCGGCGAAGTGGGCCGGGCGGCCCGTCGGGCGGACGGCCGGTGCGGTGGGCCGGATGAGCGCGGCCAGCAGCGGGGTGCGCACATCGGTGCCGGTCACCGTCGGCCACCAGGAGAGCCTGCCGTACACGGCCTCCCCGGTGGCGAGGAGCGAGCCCCAGCGGTCGGTGCCCGGGCCGTCCACGACCAGACCGTGGCCGTCGTCCGCGTCCCCCTGGCGCGGCGGTCGCAGCCGGCCGTCCACGACGGCCGCGAGCGCGTCGGTCATCCGCAGCAGCACCAGACGGATCGACGCGGGGACCGGCACGCCCGCGGCATCCGCCTCGGCGACCGCGGCGAGGCCGAGTTCGAGGACGAGTCCGTGGTACTCGGTGGCCAGTTCGCGGTTGAGTCCCGAGCCGAAGGTGTTGCTGTCCAGATGCCGTTCGAGGGACCGCAGCGCGTCGGTCCGCCAGCGCGCCGACGAGGGGAACCACGCGAACGCGCAGGCCGCGGCGGACTGCCCGGCGGCCTCGGCGATGACGTGGTTGTTCGCCGATGACCCCCGGCTGGGGAAGGCGGCGAGCCAGCGCTGGTGGTGCCAGATCTGGCTCCGCGCCACCGGGTTGTTCTCGAACAGGTCGGCCGCGCCGGACCAGCCGTCGAGCAGCCGCCTGATCCACACCCAGGACAGGAGCCGGATCCCCAGCTCGATGCCGCTGATCCAGTGCACCCCGCGCAGCGGCGCGTTGGCCGTCCACCACCACCGCAGATGCTCGGCCACGCGTTCGGCGTACCGGTCGTCCCCGGTGATCGCGTAGGCGGCGGCGAGCACGGTGAGGTACTGATGCCGGGACAGCTCCCAGATCTGCTTGATGTCGCCGACCGCGTCCTCGTTGCGGTACGGCACGTCGAAGGCGTAGCCCCACGGGGCACGTCGCCCGGTCTTCGGGTCGAACCACCAGTCCGGGTGGGCCAGATCGTCGCGGTACACCCCGAAGTACTCGGCGTGCCCGGCCATCAGCCGGTCCGCCTCGGCGATCAGACGCTTGGCGGCGTCCGGCGGTACCGCGGCGATCGTCCCCGCGGGCAGCACCGCGGTGAACCGGGCGCCGGTCACGCTCGGGCAGTCCGGCCGCACCGACCGCCACCGCCGCCTGCGCACCGCGTCGGCCACCCGGCCGCCGATCTCCTGCGGTCCCATCCGGGAGAGGCGGCGCAGGTACCAGCCTGGGCTCATGCTCATCGTGCCCTCGCCAACGTCACCGGTGCGCCGCCGGCCAGGCCTGTCCGCACGGCGAGGGTGGCCGACGTGGTGGCGACGAGCGACTCCAGCGGCACCGGCATCGGCCCGCCGGTCCGCACGGCCCTGACGAACGCGGCCAGTTCGGCGTTCTGGCCCTTGTCCCTGGCCTTGGGCAGCCGGGAGCTGACCCACTTCTTGCGCCCGTGGACCGACGCGCGTACGAAGTCGTCGAGGCGCAGCACCTTGCCGTCCGCGACCAGGTCGAGGGTCTCCTTGGGGAAGCCGGGTGCGCCGGTGGTGACGTAGCTGATGGTGGCGGTGGACCCGTCCGGGTAGCGCAGGACGACCTGGAGGTCCTCGTTGCCGGAGGTGGCGACGGCGTACACCGAGACCGGGTCGGCGCCGAGCAGCCAGCTCGCCGTGTCGATGAAGTGCCCGCCCTCACCGGCGAACCGCGAGCCCTCGGTGCCCTGTTGGAGGTACCAGCTGCCGTGCTGCAACTGGCCCGCGTTGACCAGGTAGCGCAGGCTCGCCGGGCCGGTCCTCGTGCCGAACCGCTTCCTGGCCTCCTGGAGGAGCGGCGCGAACCGGCGGTTGAAGCCCACCTGGAGCCGGTCGTTGCCGGACTCCTCCACGGCCGCGAGCACTCCGGCGAGGTCATCCTCGGTGAGGGCCAGGGGCTTCTCCACGAACACGGCCTTGCCCGCGAGGAGCGCCTGCCGGGTCAGTTCGGCGTGCGAGCTGTGCCGGGTGACCACGAACACCGCGTCGATGGACTTGTCGCCGAGGACGGCGTCGAGGTCGGTGGTCGCCTCGGCGAAGCCGAACTTCCGCTGCGCGTTGGCCGCGGACAGCGCCGTCGTGGTGACGACGGTCGACAGCTCGACGCCGTCGCGCCGGGTCAGGTGCGGAAGGAGCATCGACGTCGCGTAGTTGCCCGCGCCGATGAACGCGAGGCGCACCGGTGCGTCGGCGGGCCGGGCCGGACCCCGCCGCACGCTCACCGCGGGCACCGCCACCTCCGGAGCCTTCGCCGCCTCCGCCTTCCCGGTGTGCCCGGGGTAGCGGAACAGCACGGCCACGGCCTTCAACTCGCCGTCCTTCAGGCTCTGATACGTCCCCACGGCGTCGTCGAAGTCGGCGACGTGGGAGACCAGCGGCTCCACGTCGACGCGGTCGCGGGCGACGAGATCGAGGAAGCAGGCGAGATTGCGGCGCTCGGTCCAGCGCACATAGCCGATCGGATAGTCCCGCCCCGCCAGCTCGTACTCCGGGTCGTAGCGCCCGGGACCGTACGACCGCGAGAACCGGACGTCGAGTTCCTTCTCGTAGTACGCGTTCCACGGCAGGTCGAGGCGGCACTTGCCGATGTCGACGACCCGGCCGCGGTCCCTGCTCAACCGGGCGGCCAGCTCGACGGGTTGATTGCTGCCGCCGCCCGCGGCCAGATACACCTGGTCCACGCCGTGACCGCCGGTGAGTTCGGCGACGGTGGCCTCCACGGCCGGGGACGCGGGATCGCCGCAGGCCGCCGCGCCCAGGCGCTCGGCGAGCTCGCAGCGCACCGGGTCGGGGTCGACGCCGACGACGCGGACCCCCGACGCGGTGAGCAGCTGCACCACCAGCTGCCCGATCAGGCCGAGGCCGATGACCAGGGCCACGTCGCCGAGTTGGGGCTCGCCGCGGCGGACGCCCTGCATCGCGATCGATCCGACGGTGCCGAAGGCCGCGTGCCGCGGGGCGAGGCCGTCCGGCACCGGGACGTAGAGGTTCTTCGGCACCCAGTTCAACTCGGCGTGCAGGGCGTGCTCGTTGCCCGCGCAGGCCACGAGGTCGCCGACCTGCACGTCGTCGATCCCGGCGCCGACCTGCTCGACCACGCCGCACAGCGAGTAGCCGAGCGGTGTGTAGGAGTCCAGCTTGCCCATCACCTTGCGGTAGGTGGCGGGCACTCCGTTGGTGGCCACGCTCTGCATGACCTTGGCCACCTGGTCGGGGCGTGAACGGGCCTTGCCGAGCATCGACATGCCGGCCTCGGACACCTTCATCAGCTCGGTCCCGGTGGAGATCAGCGAGTAGGCGGTCCTGACGAGGACACCGCCCGGCTTGCACCCCGGCACCGGCACGTCGAGCACCGCGAGCTCGCCGCTCTTGTAGTTCTGCACAACCTGTTTCACCGAAGTCCCCTTGTTCCTAAGCCGTCAAGCGATCGTTCTGGTTGGACCCGGAGGTCGCGCCGCGATACCAGTACTCGAGGGTCAGCACATGCCACAGATGCTTGGAGAAGTCCCGCTGCCCCGCGGCGTCCTCGGCGACCATGCGCGCCAGCGCGTCACGCCGCAGGAAACCGGAGTTGACGAGCAGGCCGTCGTGCACCACCTCACGCACAAGGGGCGCCAGATCCCGGCTCATCCAGGCCCGCAGCGGGGCGCTGAACAGGCCCTTGGGCCGGTACACGATCTCCTTGGGCAGGACCGAGGTGGCCGCCTCCTTGAGGACGGCCTTGCCCTGCCGTCCGACGATCTTGCGGTCGCCGGGCACGGCGAACGCCGCCTTCACCACCTCGACGTCCACGTACGGGACCCGCACCTCGGTCGACGCGGCCATGCTGGAGCGGTCCGTGTACGTGAGGTTCAGGCCCGGCAGGAACATCCGGGCGTCGGCCAGGCACATGCGGTTGACGAAGTCGGCAGGGTCATCGAGGGCATGGTCCGCATAGACGTCCGCGTGCTCGGTCAGCACGTCGTCGACCGTCCCCGCCAGCTCCGGATCGACCAGAGCGAGCAGTTCCTCCTGGTCGTACATGGTGTAACTGCGCCGGAACGCGGTCTCCTCCGGCAGATCGGCGAAGGACAGGAACCGCTTCGCGAAGCGCACCGACCGGTACCCCCGGCGGCTCGTGGCGACCGGCAGCCGGTCCACGACCCCGAAGACCCCGCGCCGCAGGGGCCGCGGGACGCGCTGGTAGCGCAGCGCGAGCAGATTGGCCAGGTGCTTGCGGTACCCGGCGAACAGCTCGTCGGCGCCCATCCCCGACAGCATCACCTTGACCCCGGCCTCCCGGGCGGCCGAGCAGATCAGGAACGTGTTGATCGCGGCCGGGTCGCCGATCGGCTCGTCCAGGTGGTGCGTCATCCGCGGCAGCAGGTCGAGCACGTCCGGAGCGATCTCGATCTCGTGCAGATCGACGCCGAACCGCTCGGCCACCTGCCGGGCGTAGCGCAGATCGTCCGGCATCGCCTCGAACTTCGCGTCCTCGGCGCGGAATCCGATCGTGTAGGCGGAGATCCCGGGTTGGTGGCGGGCCGCGAGCGCGGTCAGATAGCTGGAGTCGAGTCCGCCGGACAGGAAGGTCGCCACGGGTACGTCGGAGAGCATGTGCTGCCGGGTCGACTCCTCGACGATCGCGGCGAGGTCCGGCCGCTCGCCGCTCAGGGCCCGCTCCCGGCCCTCGGCGGCGACGTCCTTGAGGTGCCAGAACCGGCCGCGTTCCACCCGGCCGTCGGGCCTGCATCTGAGCCAGCTCCCCGGCGGCAGCTTCTCCGCGTCGCGGAACGCGCAGCGCGAATCGGGCACCCAGTAGTACAGCAGCGAGGCCACCAGGGCCGCCTCGTCCACCCGCAGCTTCCCGCCGGTGGCGGCGGCGAGCGCCTTGAGCTCGGAGGCGAACACCAGACCCGCGCCGCGCCGCAGCAGGAACAGCGGCTTGATGCCCAACTGGTCGCGGGCGAGCACCAGTTCACCGGTGCGCTCGTCGAAGATGCCGAACGCGAACATGCCGCGGAAGCGGGGCAGGCAGTCCGTGCCCCAGCGCCGCCAGGCTTCGAGGACCACCTCGGTGTCGGAGGTGCCGCGGAAGCGCACCCCGGCCGCCGCCAGCTCGGCACGCAGCTCGGGGGCGTTGTACAGCTCGCCGTTGTACGTCAGGACGAGGCCGCCCGAGGCCATCGGCTGGGCGCCGGTCCCGGACAGGTCGATGATGGCCAACCGCCGGTGCCCCAGGTGCACTTCGCCGTCGCCGACGGGATGGCTGTACCGGCCCGCCCCGTCAGGACCGCGGTGGGCGAGGACATCGGTGAGCCGGTCGGTCACGACCTTCCCGTCCGGCCATCGGTACGTGCCTGCTATGCCACACACGTCTTACCGTGCCTCCTGGTCGGTGTCCGGGACGCGTACGGCCCATGACGGCCGCTCCGTCCGTAACTGGCCCTCCCCCACTGCCTCAACGGCGTGGGAGGTACCCCCTTCGTTCTGCCGGGCGAGGCGCTCGCTGTGGCCCCGCAGCGCGACGTCGAGCCCGTCCCACAGCGTGCCGTCGGTCCTGTCCCGCGGATCGGGGTCGACCAGCACCACACCGATCACCGGGATGCGCTGGTCGGCGAGCTGGCGCGCCACGGTGTGCAGCCAGGTGGTGCTGCCGTGCCCGGCACGCACGACGAGCACGGTCTGACTGCCCAGGTACCGCAGGTCGGTCCACGCCGTGCCGGGCGCCACCGAGCCGACGCCGAGCCTGCGCACCTGACGCGGCATGGCCGCGGCACGCTCGCCGCTGACCACGGCCGGGTCACCCGACTGCGGGCGGTGGCCCGAGAGCTGTGTCCCCGGCAGACCGTCGATGACGACCACAGGACCCTCCGCGGCCAGTGCTCTGGCGACGTCGAGGGCGATCGCGCTCGTGGTGCGCGCACAGCCCAGTTCGAGGAACGACACCGGTTCCGCGGAGCCGCGCACCGAGCGGACCAGGGTCGTGGTGAGCCGCTCGCGTGCCGTCCGGGTCCGTGGCAGCTGCCAGAGCCTGACCGACCAACGGGGCGTACGGCGCAGCTCCGCGATGACCGAGGCGCCGAGGTTCGACGAGATCTCCCTGCGCAGCACGGGGCGGCCCGCCACCACCGCGCCGACCGCGGCCACCGCGATCCCGAGGACCAGGCCGAGGACGAGCCCGATCCCGGCGTTGGTGACAGCGGCCTTGGGCACCGAGTTCCGCACCGCGCGCGGCGCGTCCACGATCTGCGTCCCCGCGATGAGCTTGGGCGTGCCGATGCGCGCCTCCTCGGCGCGCTGGTCGAAGTCGGCGATCCGCGAGTTCAGTTCGGCCCTGCGGGCGAAGAGCGACTCGATGCTCGCCGACTCCTTCGGGTCGCCGCTCTGCGGCGACCGGTCGCCGATCGTCTCGTTGACCTTGGCGAGTTCGTCCCGCATGCGGTCACGCTGGTCGCGCAGCGCCTTGGCCTCGGCGTTCGCGGCCGCCCGCATCCGCCGCACATGGTCGGCGACGAACGCGTCGGCCAGCGCCTTGGCCCGGGCCACCGCTTCCGCGTCGCTGTCGGCCGTCACATCGATCTGCAGCAGGTTGTTGGTCACGCCGGTGCCCCGGTAGTCCTGCATGAAGTCCTCCGGGTTCTCCGGGGACTTGAGGGCCTTGAGGGCCTTGTCGGCGATCCGGGTGGTCCGCAGCACCTCGACGTCGGTGCGGATCAGCGTCCCGGTGTCGTTCGGCTGGTCGTCCTCGTGCCTGACGAGGACCTTGGTCACCGCGGTCGGCGGCGACGGCAGCAGGACCGCGAACGCCGCACCGGCGAGCAGCCCGAGCAGTGCCATGGCGCACCAGAGGCGACGGCGTCTGCGCACCGCAACCACCAGTGCCTGCAGGTCGAACAGGGGAGTGGGGGCCGTCGACTCCGAAGTCTTGCCCGTCGTCACACCGAACCACCCCTGACGTCGTCGCCCCCCGCGAGCGCCGGTGTGGCGTGCCGCGGAGGCTGTTCGGAGGACCGCGCCGGACGGTCTCTCACCGGGCCCGCCACGACGGTCCCGACGACCTCGTGCCCCGCGTCCGCACACGCCTCGGCGATACCGGCGAGCTCCACCGCGGTCCAACTGCCCGCGCTGAGCACGACCAGGGCGCCGTTCTCGGTGCCGCGGTCCGGCACCAGCGGCCGGGACACCGGGACCTCCACCACTCGCAGCGTGGGATATCCCTTGCCTGAAGAGTTGGCAGAGGGGTCGCTTCTGGCCTCGGCGACGAGCTGCTCCGCGGCCCGGCGGGCGATCTCGTCGCCCTCCGGTACGACGACGAGCAGCCGCCGGGGCGCCGACAGCTTCTGCCGGAGGCGGGCGCACACCCGCCGGTAGCGGATCCGTCTGCTCGCCTCGTCGCCGGACATCCGCGGGGCCGGCAGGTCCCATCGGGTGTCGAGGCCGAGGATGCCGCGGATCCAGGCCCGCGGACCCGGCCCTTGCGGCCGGTGCGCGGCCCGCTCCCCGGGCACGTCGACGGTGCCGAGCAGCGCCGAGCCGAGGGCCGCCGCGATCTCCGATTCGGTGCGCAGCCTGCGGCTCACCCGCGCGGCGGCGAGATGGCCGATGACCGCGGCCAGGAAGAACAACAGCGCCCCCGCGGCGACGAGTTGCGTCCTGGTCGGCGGTGCCTCGCCGGTCGGCCGGGCCGCGGGGCCCATGACGACCATGTTGGCCTTGCTGCTCGCCGGGTCGGCTTCGTCCAGCTTCTTCATGGCTTCCTGCAGCGCGGTGCGCAGCTTCTCGAGTTCGGTGCGGGCCTGCACGCTCTCCACGGTCTGGCCCGGATCGGCCGCATTGGCCAGATCACTGATGCGACGGTTGGTCTGCACCACCTTCTGCCGCAGCGCCTCGGGTCCCTCCGCCGACTCGGAGTCGCTGCTGTCGCCCGCGATGCGCGCGGCGAAGGTGACGAACTGCCGTGCCACCTGGTCGGAGAGCCGCTGTGCGCGCTCCGGGGTCTCGGCGGTGCCCGAGATCTTGATGATGTTGCCGTCGGCGGCCTTGGCGCTCACCCGGTCCCGCAGTTCGCTGCCGCTGACGCCGTCCCAGCCGAGCGTGTCGGCCGCACGGTCGACCACCGCCGAACTGGCCGCGATCTCCGCCTGGGTGAGCAGTTCGCGCTCCTCCCACTGCCCCGCGAGGAGTACCGACGTCGAAGTCGTGTAACTCGGCGGGAACACCAGGGAGGCGCCGTAGCCGACGAACGCGCCCAGCACGGCGACGATGGCGAGCAGCCGCCAACGCCGACGGAAAATCCGCCCGATCGTGACCAGGCGTATCGTGTCCTCACTCAACGACGAAGCCTCTTCCCTGTCCGCACCGGGCCGCCCGCCGACACCGGGGTGTGGTCACGGCAGGCGGCGGCGTAGGCGGCGAGCAGCGACGCCTGCGAGTTCCGCCAGGAGAGCTGGCCGTTGATCCGCTCCCTGCCGATCTCACCCATCCTGGCCCGCTGTTCGGGATCGTCCAGGAGCAGTGCGACGAGCTTGGCGAATTCGGACTCGTCGTTGGCGGGCGCGTACACGGCGGCGTCACCGGCGGAGACCCGCGCCTCCCGGAGGTCGAACGAGACGATCGGCCGGCCCATCACCATGTACTCGAGGACCTTGTTCATGGTCGACACGTCGTTGAGCGGATTGTGCGGGTCGGGGGAGAGGCACACGTCCGCGGTGGACAGATAGCGCGCCAGATCGGCGTCCGGGATGCGCCCGGTGAACTGCACCTGGTCCGCGAGCCCGAGCCGCCGGGACAGCGCCACCATCGCGTCGAAGGTGTCACCGGCGCCGACGAACACCGCGTGCCAGTCGGTTCTGCCGAGGTCGTCGCGGAGCTTCGCGAGGGCGCGCAAGGCGTAGTCGACGCCGTCCTGCGGGCCCATCACGCCGAGATAGCACAGCAGATGGGGCTTGCCGCGCTTCAACTCCGGCTCGGGCGGCACGGGATGGAAGCGGTCGACGTCGGGCGCGCTGCGCACCACGAAGACGTCCTCCGGCCGCTTGCCGCCGCGCCGCACCGCGACGTCCCGGTAGCTCTCGTTCGTGGCCAGCACGATGTCCGCGGCCCGGTAGGTCCGCCGTTCGAGGGCGCACACGGCGCGGTAGAGCAGGTCCTTGCCCCGGTCGAACCGGGAGAGGTACAGCTCGGGCACCAGGTCGTGCTGGTCGAAGACGAACCGCGCGCCGCGCCGCTTCAGCCACAGCGCGGGCAGGAACAGCAGGTCCGGCGGATTGCAGGCGTGCACCACATGGACCGGGCCGACCTTGCGGGCGAGCCGGGCCGTGTGCCACAGCGCAGACCCGTACTCCTTGACGTAACCGGCCGGGCCCCCGGTGGCGGCCCGCAACGGGTAGCGGTGGATCCGCACCCCGTCGATCACGGCCTCCGACTCCGTGTCTCTCTTGGTCCCTTGAGGGCAGATGACGTGCACGGTCCAGCCCGCGTCGCGCAGCGTCGTGCACTCCTGCCACACCCGCCGGTCGAACGGCACCGAGAGGTTCTCCACCAGGATCAATGCGCGACGGTTCGGTCCGCCGCCGCTGTTCGCGTTACCAAGCAAGGCCCATGTACCCCGGTTCGGCCCGGCGCGCCTCGGCGTCGGGAAGGCGGACGAGATCGATGAGGACCGGCCCCTTGCCGTGCGGCAGCGCCGCGAGCACGGCCGGGTCCTTGGTGCCGACCAGGCACACCTCGGCGTGTTCGAGCACCTCGTCGACGGAGTCGGCGAGCAGCTGCGCGAGGTGGGGGAGGCGGGTCTCGATGTACTCGCGGTTCGCGCCCATCAGCCGGGACAGGCTCACGTTGGCGTCGTGGATCCGCAGGTCGTACCCCTTGCCGAAGAGTCTCTCCGCCAGTTCGACGAGCGGGCTCTCGCGGAGGTCGTCGGTGCCGGGCTTGAAGGAGAGCCCGAACAGGCCGACCCGGCGCTTGCCGGTGCGCTCGACCAGGTCCACCGCGCGCTGCAGATGGTCGGAGTTGGAGGGCAGCACATGGGCGAGGATGGGCACCGACACATCGGCCCGCCGCGCCGCGTGGACCAGGCTGCGCAGGTCCTTGGGCAGGCAGGAGCCGCCGAAGGCGAAGCCGGGCCGCAGATAGGCGGGGCTGATGTTCAGCTTGCGGTCGGCCAGGAACACGTCCATCACCTGGTGCGAGTCGACGCCGAGCGCCTGGCACACCGCGCCCAGCTCGTTCGCGAAGCCGATCTTGAGGCCGTGGAACGCGTTGTCCGCGTACTTGATGGCCTCGGCCGCCGGGACCGGCACCCGGAACACCTCGCCGGGCAGGCCGTCGTAGAGCGCCGCCACCACGTCGCCGCTCGCCGGGTCGAGTTCGCCGATGACGGTCTTGGGCGGATCGAAGAAGTCCCGCACGCTCGTGCCCTCGCGCAGGAACTCCGGATTGACCGCGACCCCGAAGTCCGTCCCCGCCGTGCCGCCGACGTACTTCTCCAGGATCGGCACGAGCAGGTTCAGACAGGTGCCGGGGAGCATGGTGCTGCGGAACACGACGGTGTGCCGCCCGCCCCGCGCGGCGAGCGCGGCGCCGATCTGCTCGGTGACCCGCTCCAAGTAGGTGGTGCACAGGCTGCCGTTGGGCTCCGACGGTGTGCCCACGCAGACGAGCGACACATCGCTGCCCATGATCGCCTCGCGGACGTCACGGGTGGCGCGCAGCGCTCCGCTCCGGACGACCTCGGCGGTGAGCTCGCCGATCCGCTCCTCGACCACCGGGGCCTTGCCGTCGTTGACCAGGTCGACCTTCGCCTGGTTGACGTCCACTCCGATGACCTCATGACCCTGACTCGCCAGGCACGCGGCCGACACGCAGCCCACATAGCCGAGCCCTAAGACACTGACCCTCATATTCCGTTCCTCCCCCCCAGGCAGACCCCTGCGGCCCGCCTTCCGTGCGTCGGCCTGCCGACGCCCCCCACACATCAGTAGGCCCCCTGCCCCTGGAGCACCGCACGCAGCGTCTTCCACAAGATCACCGTGTCCAGGGCGAGCGACCAGTCCTCCACGTACCGCAGGTCGAGCCGGACCGCTTCCTCCCACGGCAGGTCGCTGCGTCCGCTGATCTGCCACAGGCCGGTGAGCCCCGGCTTGACGAGGAGCCGCCGCCGGATGTCGGGGCCGTACGCCGCGGACTCCTCGGGCAGCGGCGGCCGCGGGCCGACGAGCGACATCGAACCGGTGAGTACGTTGAAAAGCTGCGGGAGTTCGTCGAGCGAGTACCGGCGCAGCATCGCCCCGACCCGGGTCACCCGCGGATCCCGGCGGAGCTTGAACAGCAGGCCCGCGCCTTCGTTGCGGTCGGCGAGCTCCGCGCGTGCCCCGTGGGCTCCGGGGACCATGGTGCGGAACTTGAAGATGGTGAACTCGCGGCCGTCCTTGCCGACCCTGCGCTGGCGGTAGAACACGCCGCCCCGGCTGTCCATGAGGACGAGTACTCCGACGAGCACCATCAGCGGTGCGAACAGCATCAGCAGGAACGCCGCGCCCAGCCGGTCGACGATCTCTTTGATCGCCCGGCGGCCCCCGGTGAAGGTCGGCATGCTGACCCGGAGCAGCGGGATCCCGAGCACCGCGTCGACGTGCAGCCGCGGTCCCGCCACCTCCATGAGGACGGGGGCCACGACCATTTCGGCGTCGCTGCCTTCGAGGTTCCAGGCGAGGCGCTGCAGCCGGTCCGGCGACCAGTGCGGGTCCGGTGTGACCGCGACGACCCGGTAGCCGTCGCGGCGGACGTGGCCCGCGACGTCGGTGAGGCGGCCGACGACCGGCACGCCGTCGAGGTGGTCGCCGCCCGGTCCGAGACCGTCCGGCGTGCACACCGCCTCCACGCGCCAGCCGAGGTGCGGGAACTTGCGGGCCCGGGTGATCAGGTCGCGCACGGTGGCCGGGCTCCCGGCGGCGAGCACCGGTCTCAGGCAATGCCCTTGCTTGCGCTGTTTGTGCAGCGAGAGGCGCAGCACATACCGGGTGGTCATGGTGACGAGCGCGATCGCCGGGATCGCGACGAAGATCCAGAGCTTGATGTTGCGCGAGGTCAGGGCGATCCCGCCGAGCGCGAGGACGACGGCCGCCGTGAACAGTGAGCGCCCGAGCCTGCGGAACTCCTCGGCGCCCTGGCCGAGCACGGCGGGCGCCCACGCCCTGCTCACCGCGAGCGCTCCCAGTACGAGCAGCTCGGTGCCGAAGGCGAGAAACGCCCAGTTCTCATGCCAGTTGGCAGCGTCCCGCACTCCGAAGAAGCCGCCGATCGCCGCCACCACGAAGGCGGTGGCCACGGTATCGCTGGTGATCACGGTACGGCGGTACCGCTGTTCCCAGTCGATCGCGGGCTGGCTGATCGCCCCGTTCACCGGACGCCCGCGCGCCGGCAGGAACGGGCTGACTAATTCCCCCTGTTGCACAGACCCCCCCAGGTCTCCAGTGGGCTCGACGGGTTTGCCCCACACGGTTCCTCCCCCCGGGAGGCAGGCACCCGCCCCCCGCACGCGTCCTCCCCTCGGGAGGCCCTCGCCCCCCGCGCCGCGCTGTTCCTCCCCACGGGAGGCCCCCGCCTCCCGCCGAATGACATCCCGGTAATTGCAGCGCTGCTCCAACACCCCACCGGGGCGGCCGCGGACCCGTGTGTCCTGTCGGCCCCTCGAGGTGTGCGGGGACCCGTCGAAGCCTCGGGCGCTCCCCGCACCCGAGACCCCCTCCAGGGCCCCGAAAATGGATCACCCCCACGCCCGGCACCGGGACGAGTTCGCTGGCTGTCCGTGGTGCCAGACCTATAGATCGTTATTTGTCGCCTCGTGTCCAGGCATGCGAAGCACGGTCAATCTAGACCATCGAGCCGCGCGTGGAGAGGGGATGTGTGCAACTTGTGCTCAAGGTTTGAAGCGGAGTCCACGAAACGATCACTAGTGGGGGGCGCCCCGACGGCCGGGGCATGCCGTGTGACCTGTGACGACGGGTGTGACCCCGACAGCAGAAACCGGCAGTCCCGGGCGTCCCGGAACTGCCGGCAGGGCCGCGCGCGGGTTCCAGCCACCCGGCACGCGGCGCAAAAATCAGCCTGAAATCGACGCGTACGCCCATGAGTTGGGCCCGTCCGCGGACGGGCCCCGTGCGGTCTCAGTCGAGGCAGAACTCGTTGCCCTCGATGTCCTGCATCACGATGCACGAGTCGGTGCCGTCGTACAGCAGCCGCTCGCGCACCGCGCCGAGCGCGACCAGCCGGGTGCACTCCGCCTCGAGCTTGGCGAGGCGCTCCTCGCCCACGAGTCCGGTGCCGACGCGCACGTCAAGGTGCACCCGGTTCTTGACGACCTTGCCTTCGGGGACGCGCTGGAAGAACAGCCGCGGCCCCACCCCCGTGGGATCACTGCAGGCGAACCACGCGCCCCGGTCCTCGGGGGGCCGGGAGAGGTCGAAGTCGTCCCACGTGGCGAACCCGGCGGGCGGCGGCGATACGACGTACCCCAACACCTCGCACCAAAAGCGCGCGAGGCGCTCGGGTTCCGCGCAGTCGAAGGCGACTTGGAACTGCTTGATCGTTGACATCGGCGCACCCTAACAGCGTGCTTCGTGGCTCAATCAAGTGCTTTTAGGCGGCCAGTCCCAGGGCCAGTGCGCCGACGACGGGGGCGACGTACACGAGGGGGAAGGGGATGTGGCTGTACCAGCGGGCGCGGATCACGGTGATCACGGCTCCGGCGAAATAGAGCACGAGGCCGATGCCCG
This sequence comes from Streptomyces sp. NPDC059002, assembly GCF_042740435.1. Taxonomy (NCBI): domain Bacteria; kingdom Bacillati; phylum Actinomycetota; class Actinomycetes; order Kitasatosporales; family Streptomycetaceae; genus Streptomyces; species Streptomyces sp. NPDC059002. The sequence goes on from NZ_JBHYJI010000020.1 coordinate 28,017, forward strand.
CGGCGATGCCGATGGCGGGCACCAGCAGCCCGACGAGCAGGCCCGCGGCCCCCGCGGCCTTGGCCGCACCGAGCCAGGGCAGCCAGGGCTCGGGGATGCCGTAGTCGGTCATGGGCTTGAGGACCCAGGAGGCGCGCAGGAAGGCAGACCCGGCGGAGAAGGCGGTCATGGCTGCGGCGATGAGCGTGACGACGACGTGGGCGGTGGACATCAGAGTGGCTCCTCATGAGGCGGGTGCCGGTGCGGGGTCCGCTCCGGCGGGCTTTCCTGCTCTCTCACTTCTTCTGACCCGCCGCCGCACAGGAATGTGACAGCTCGGGGAAGAAAGTTTTCGCCCTTGTTCCGCGTGGTGCCGAGGAGCGGTGCCGGGTCACCTGTGCAGGCGTCCGGTCCAGGGATGGTGGCCGTACGTCATGGTGATCGCGTCGGCGAGCCACCGCCGCTGCCGCTCCGTGAGCACGGGCAGCACCGCGTCGAAGTCCTGTTCGTCCTTGGGGCGGGGCGACTTGGCCTTGTAGTAGAGCTGGATGTCCGGCGCGAGAAAGGGAATGCCGTCCGCAGAGACCTGCCCCAGCTCGCCGATCGGCCTGCGCACGCGCGGGTCGCGCCGTGACACCCAGTCCGTGCCGCTGGACTCGTCGAGCATGATCTGGATGCGCCAGGGATCATCCGCCCCCGGCCTGCACCAGATGTCGTGCACGCCGGGCGGCAGGACCTCGTCCCGCGCCCACGGGCGCAAGGTCCCCGGCGGGTCGGCGGCCCACCACTCCCAGCCCGCGAGGGCCTGCTGGGCCGCCCGTTGGTCGCGGCGCAGCAGTTGGACGTCGATGTCGCCGTGGCTCCGGAACGGGTGCCCGACGGCGAGTTCGATCGCCAGGCCTCCGGCGATCCACCACCAGGCGTCCAGACCGGAGAACGTGGCGACGACATCGGCCGGTGACGCGGGTTCCCAGCTGCCGAGGTGATCGTGGGCGTGTGTCATGCCGCCCATTGTTCCCGGCGGTCCCCGGCCGCCTCAGGCCACGAGGATCTCCAGCCAGGGGCTCATCAGCTTCAGGGGCGTGTCGGGCTCCGCGTCCCGCTGCACGTCGGCCATCCTGCCCAGGGCCTCGCCCATCTCGGAGGTGCCGGTGGTGACGAACTGCGCCTCGTCCCCGGTCCCTTGGAGGATCCAGTACTGGTAGTGCGTGAGGGTCAGATAGACGCGCTTCTGGACGTAGTCGAGGACGACCTTGGTGTTGTGCTCGCCGCGCGAACCGGTGCCCGTGTACTCGGCGAGGCCCGTGGGGACCGGCGGGGCGTCCGGGTCGATGTTGCTGCCCGCGCCCGACTGCGAGTTCTTCGAGTAGTGCGCGTGCAGGTCCGCGCCCGACTCCGGGACGGACTTCGCGACCACACCCTTGTAGTCCTCGACCGCCTGCTCGCGCGTCGCCTCCTTGCCCAGCTTCCTCTTCTCCTGCTGGGTCGGCCGGGGCACCGTGCTGGACGGCAGCAGGCCCTGGCTGTCCTGATGCCAACTGCGCAGGGTGCCGGGCTCGGTGGGGCTCTTCACCTGCCTGGCCTTCTCGTCGTCGGTGCGCTCGTCGACGACCGTCTTCGGGACGGCAGGGGTGTTCTCCGTCGCCTCCGTCGCGACCGTGTCCAGCTGGAACCGCACGTCGAAGAGGAGCTTGAGGAGCGGCTGCGGCAGCAGGGCGGTGGCCTGGGCCCAGGTCAGCCGGCTCACCGGCTTCTGGCGGCTCTCCCGGGGAGCGGTCTCGGTCAGCGCTCCCGCATCGTGCAGTGCCCCGAAGCCGGGGCCGAAGGAGCTCCACATCTCCTCGTCGTTCGCCCACGTCACACCCTCGGCGTGCTCGTAGGGGGCCTGCGGTTTCACGTTGTAGCGGTCGCTGCGGCTCGGGACCCCGCTCTTCGCGACGAACTTCCGTACGGCGTTCACCACCTGCCGCGCCTGCGTGAGTTCGCCCTCCGGGACGACGGTGGCGTCGTCGGTCGTCTTGAGATAGGCGGTGACCGCGTCGTACTTCTCCTGCACCGCACGCTGGTTCTTCGATCCCAACTGTCCCAAGGCCACCTGGAGTTCGCTGTCCACGGTCATGCGGAAGTAGTTCTTGAGCTGGGCGACCGTCAGGCCGTTGCCCTCGGGGTCGACGCCGCGCTGATAGGCGTCGAGCGGGACCGCCACCTGACGCTGGATCCGGCCACCGCCGTCGGCCGGTCCGCTCTGTGGGCCCCGGGGTTCGCCATCGGCCCTTTCGGCCGGTGCGGGGCCCGACAGGACGCGGGTCGCGTTGGCCTCGGCCTCGCGCTCGAAACGGTCCGACGGGTCCGAGACGCTCAGCCCGGAACCGTTGTCCGTGCCGGCCACCGGACCCTGGCGCTGCTGGATGACATGGGTCAGCTCATGGGCCAGCGTGTGCCGGTCCGCGCCGCCGTCGCCGATGACGATGTGGCTGCCCGAGGTGTACGCGCGGGCGCCCACCTCGGCCGCCGACGCCTTCGCCGCCGTGTCGTCGTGGATGCGTACGCCCGTGAAGTCCGCGCCGAGCCGGGCCTCCATGTCCGCACGGACCGCTCCGTCGAGCGGCCGGCCGGGCGCGCGCAGCACGTCGGGCACGGCCGAGCGCTGCACGGGGGACTCCTCGGCCTGCTGGTGGCCGCATCCCGCGCCGTGCTGATGGTGTTCCTGGGCCCAGGAGTGGTCGGCCTCGGCGAGCAACTGGACGATGGCGGCGTTCCCGGCGGTCCGTTGCAGGGCGAGGAGCCCCGGGACCGGTGTCCCTTCCCCGGCCTCGGCGGACCGGGACGGCGCGGGGCGCACCCTCCCGGCGTCCGGCTGCTTGGCGTGGTCCCTGGCTTCCATGAGGCCCTTTCGGCAGAACGATTCAGCTCATCCTGCATACGTCATGGGTGCGGCCTCGACCAGGTACGGAAGGGCACTTTTGGGGGCACGGCGCCACCCTCCGCAGGGGCTGGCGTACTCGCGCCATGGCGGGGACGCGCAGCGGAGAGCGCTGGTCCTGAGGTGCGGTGATGCCGCAGGCTTGAGGCGGCGGAGCGCTCCCGCCGTCTCCGAGGGCCCCGCCGGAGACGGCACATGTGACCGACGCATGCCGTTCGTGAGGATGCCCACTGTGACCGCCGTTGCCGCGTTTTCCATCGCTGATACCCCAGATACCCCAGATACCCCTGCCACCTCTGCCACCTCTGCCACCTCTGTCACGTCACCCGGCCCCGGCCCCGCCCTCACCACCTGGATCGTCGCCGCCGCTGCCGTCCCCGACGGGGAGCTCGGCATCGGGGAGTTGGCGGGGCCGTACGTCGCCGCCGATGTGCTGGCGCGCGGGCTGCGGGCCGACGGGCGGGCGGTCGTGCTCACCTCCGCCCTCGACGAGCACCACCCCGACGTGGTCGCCCGGGCGCTGCGTACCGGGCGCAAACCCGACGACGTCGCCGAGGCGTTCGGGGAGGCGATCACGGCCGACTGGCAGCACGCGGGTGTCGCCTTCGACGGGGTGGGCCGGGCGGCGTCGGACGGGAGTCATCGGCGGCGGGTCACCGAGTGGTTCGCGCGGCTGCACGCGGGCGGCGCCCTCGTGCGACGGGAGCGGCACCTGCCGTACTGCGGGCCGTGCGGCCGCTGGCCCGCAGGGCGGCTGCTCGTGGGGTGCTGCCCGGACTGTGCGGCGGAGGGGCCCGCCGGTGCGTGCGGGGCATGTCTGCGGTGGAACGACCCCGGTGAGCTGGCCGTCCCGTACTGCGCGGGGTGCGGCGCACGAGCCGGGCGGCGCCGCGCCGCGCGCCTGGACTTCGCCCTCGAACCGCACCGCGACGCACTCATCGACCACTGGGTCACGGCCCAACTCCCGCCCGCCGCCCGTGCGATGACGGAGCGGATGACGGCCGAGCGCCTCCCCGAGATCCCGGCGACCCGGCCGGGGGAGTGGGGCCTGCCCGTGCCCGTGGACGGCTACGCGGACCAGCGCGTCGCCGCCCCGTTCCAGCTGGCGCTCTCCCATCTGACGGCGGCCGAGACGGTGGCGGAGGACGGCCCGTACCACGCCGTGCACTTCCTGCCGCGCTCCGGCCTCGCCTTCCACACCCTGCTCCTGCCCGCGCTCCTCGCCCTGGCCGGACTGCCGCTGCCCCGCGCACTCCACGTGAGCGAGCCGTATGTGACGGACCCGGACGCACCGCTGTGGGCCCTGGACGCGCTCACCGCCGTGGGCCCGGACGCGCTGCGCCGCCACGTCCTCACCCACCGCCCCAGCGGCCGCCCCATCACGCACCGGCAGCGTGAACTCGCCGGTACACGGCGGCACTTGACCGGGCAGTGGAACGGCTGGCTGCGCCGCCTGTTCGCCGAGGTGCGGTCCGGGCACGGCGGTCTGGTGCCGGACGCGCTGCCGGGCGGCGACGGCTGGGAGGAGCTGCGGGGCCGCGTCGAGCGGTCGGCGGTGGAGCTGCGGGACGCGTACGCGCCGGGCGCCTTCGCGCCGCGTCGGCTGCTCGCCCTCCTGGACGAAGTGGTGGCGTCCGCCGCGGAGTTCGGGTGGGTGAACGACGCGACACCCGACCCCGCACGGCGGGCCCCCGCCCTCACCGCACAGCTCGCCGTCGCGAGCGCGCTGTCCGTGTGGGCCTGGCCCGTGATGCCGCAGGGCGCCGCCCGGCTCGCCGCGGCGCTCGGCGTCCGCACCCCGGGACCGGTCACCGCGGCCGCGCTCTGCGCGCCCCCGCCGGGCACGCGGGTCGAGCCGCCGTCGGGCCCGGTCTTCGGACTGTGAGGGCTGTGAGAACTCTCAGGGCTGTGAGAACCATCAGGGCTGTGAGAACTCTTAGGACTGCGAGGGCTCTGCGGACTCCGGCCGGACCGCCCCGCCGCGCCCTCAGTCCAGGAGCCCGAGGCGGGCCGCGCGGACGCCCGCCTCGAAGCGGCTGGAGGCGTCCAGCTGCTGCATCAGTTCCGAGAGGAGCCTGCTGACCGTGCGCAGCGACACCCCCAGGGCGCGGGCGATGCGCTCGTCCTTCGCCCCGCCCGCCAGCATCCGCAGGATGACCAGGTGCTGCTCGGTCAGGCCCGCGGGGCCGCGCTCCTCCGCCGCGGCGCAGGACCCTTCGTACGGTGTGGCCGTCATCCAGCAGTACTCGTACAGCGCGGCGTACGAGCGGACGAGCGACAGGCCGCGGGCGACGAGGAGTCCGTCGCGCGGCCGGTCGGGGTCGAGCGGTAGCAGGGCGGCGCGCGAGTCCGCGATGATCATGGTGATGGGGACGGCGGGTGCGAGGCGCACCTCGACCCCGGCCGCCGCCTGCTGCTCGAAGAACTCGGCCATGTGCGGGACCCTGGTCAGCCGCCGGCTGTACAGGGCCCGTACGCGCACCCCTCGCTGCACGGCGAGCACGTCGCGTTCCAAGGAGAGCCTGAGCCGGTCGCCGGGCTGGAACTCCACGGGATGCAGGGAGGATTCGTCGACGCGGGTCGTCTCGGTCAGCTCGACGAGGACCTGATTGATGCGCTGACGGTCCGTCACCACCTCGACCTCGACGGGTGAATCGGCGTGGAGCCAGGCCGCGTCGTGCAGATAGTGCTCGGCGAGATCACCGACCGCCGCGTGCAGGGCGGCCGATTCGCGCTCCCTGGCGAGCAGTCCCTGCCGTTCCCTCGCGAGGAGTCTGCGCAGCGCGACCTCGGGCCCGACGACCGTCACGGTGTCCTCGCCGCGGGGGCCGCCGGGCTCGTCGGGGCCGTCCGGCCCGTCGTGCTCCCCGAGCGGATGGATCAGCCCGAGCCTGCCGAGTTCGCCGCGATGGGCGTCGGCCTCGTCGGGGCCGATGCCGAGCGCGGTGGCGGCCTCCCCGAACCCCGCCGCGCCGCGGACCCGCAGCTCCCGGTACAGGGCCATGGTCGTCTCGCGCGCGGGCATCGCCGCTCCAGCGGTCATCAAGTCGCCCCCTCCTGGCTCGTGATCGCTGGGGCGACCTTACCTGGTGGGGGTATGGCGACCAGGCGCGGCCGCCGTACGGAGCCGGATCGGCCGGACGTCCGACGGACCCGGCGGGGGAATGCCCCGGCCGGGACCGCGGTTGGCAACGCCGAAGGGCACGACGGGGATCGAGGCGGAGGAGGACGGCGAGTTGGGCGCGCGGGAGCTGGAGCGGGTCGATCTGGGTGAGGTTCCGTACCTGGAGGCGATGGAGGAGATGCGCGGCTGGGCCGAGCGGCGCCGCGCGGGGACCATCGGCGACCGCCTCGTCCTCCTCACGCACCCGCCCGTCATCACCTACGGCACCCGGACCCCCGCCGACGAACTCCCGCGCGCCGAATCGCCGATCCCCCTCGTGGAGGTCGACCGCGGCGGCCAGGCCACCTATCACGGGCCGGGGCAGCTCGTCGGCTACCTCATCCTCAATCTGCGCGAGCGCGGTCCCGGCGACATCGTGCGCTGGGTCGAGAACGGGCTGATCGACGCGGTCGGTTCGCTCGGCTTCGAGGCCGTGCGCAGGGACACCCCGCCCCGCGCCCAGAGCCTCGTCGGCGTGTGGACGCCGCGGCACGACAAGCTCGTGTCGATCGGGATGCGGATCCGCGGCGGCGTCACCAGCCATGGCTTCGCGCTCAACGTGGCGCCCGACCTGGACGAGTTCACGCGCTTCACGGCGTGCGGGCTGCCCGAAGTGGCGATGACGTCCCTCGCGGAGATGGCCGCCGAGCGGGGCGTCGCCGCGCCCGGTGACGCGGCGGTGCGGGACGCGGTGGCACGGGCCTTCGGGGCGCGGCGGGCGTCTTAGGCGGCTGCGTGCGGCAGGGGGAGCGCCGCCGCGTGCGACCGTCAGGCGGAGCGCTCCACTAGGTGTGCAGCGCTCCGCTACGTGTGCAGCGCCCCGCTACGTATGGAGCGCCCCGCCGTCCTCCCCGTGCCCCTCCGGCTCCAGCTGGATCGTCGAGTGCGCGACGTCGAAATGGTCGCCGACGCACCGTTGCAGGCGCCCGAGCAGCTCGCCGTACCCGCCCATGAGCGCCGCCTCCGTGACCACCACGTGCGCGGTGAGCACCGGCATCCCCGAGGTGACCGTCCAGCCGTGCAGATCGTGCACCGCGACCACGCCGCGCTCCTCCAGGAGGTGGCTGCGCACCTCGTCGAGGTCCATGTCCTGCGGGGTCGCCTCCATGAGTACGTGCACGGCGTCCCTGAGCAGCCCGTACGCGCGCGGCACGATCAGCAGGCCGATGACGATCGAGGCGATCGGGTCGGCGGCCTGCCAGCCCGTCAGCAGGATGATCAGGCCGCCCACGATCACCGCGACCGAGCCGAGCGCGTCCCCGAGGACCTCCAGGTAGGCGCCGCGCAGATTGAGGCTCTTCTCCTTGGCGTCCCGCAGCAGCCACAGGCCCACCAGATTGGCGAGGAGACCGCCGACCGCCACCACGAACATCAGGCCGCCCTTGACCTCCACCGGGTCGCTGAACCGGCCGATCGCCGACCACAGGACCCAGACGAAGATGGCGACGAGCAGCAGCGCGTTCAGGACGGCGGAGAAGATCTCCACCCGGTAGAAGCCGAAGGTGCGCCGGGGCGTCGGCGCGCGCTGGGCGAGCGTGATGGCGCCGAGCGCGAGCGAGACGCCGACCGCGTCGGTCAGGCTGTGCGCGGCGTCGGCGAGCAGCGCGAGGCTGCCGGACAGAATCGCGCCGACCACCTGGATGACGGTGATCGAGCCGCTGATGCCGATGGTCCACAGCAGGCGATTGCGGTACGTCCCGCTGAGAGTGCCGCCCGTCGCCGCGGCGGACGGGCCGTGGTCGTGCCCCATGCCCGCGAGTCGATCACGCCGTTCCCGGGGTCACCACTCGACGGTCGGCCACTCGGCTCAGTGCACCCGCGGGGCCGCCGAGGTGTCGCGCTGCTGCGGGATGCCCAGCTGGGGCGGCAGCTCGCCCTGCTGGACGGTGACCGTGCGCTCCGGGGCGGGGACCCTGATGCCCTCGGCGCGGTAGCGCTGGTGCAGGCGCTTGATGAACTCGTGCTTGATGCGGTACTGGTCGCTGAACTCGCCGACGCCCAGGATCACCGTGAAGCTGATCCGCGAGTCGCCGAAGGTGTGGAAGCGGATGGCCGCCTCGTGGTCGGGGACGGCGCCCGTGATGTCGGCCATCACGTCGTCCACGACCTCGGTCGTGACCCGCTCGACGTGCTCCAGGTCGCTGTCGTAGCTGACCCCGACCTGCACCATGATCGACAGCTCCTGCTCGGGGCGGCTGAAGTTGGTCATGTTGGTGCCCGCGAGCTTGGCGTTGGGAATGATCACGAGGTTGTTGGAGAGCTGCCGCACCGTGGTGTTGCGCCAGTTGATGTCGACGACGTAGCCTTCCTCGCCGCTGCTGAGCCGGATGTAGTCGCCGGGCTGCACCGTCTTCGCAGCGAGGATGTGCACGCCCGCGAAGAGGTTGGCGAGGGTGTCCTGGAGCGCGAGGGCGACGGCGAGACCGCCCACGCCGAGCGCGGTGAGCAGTGGTGCGATGGAGATGCCGAGGGTCTGCAGGACGACGAGGAAGCCCATCGCGAGCACCACGACGCGGGTGATGTTCACGAAGATGGTCGCCGAGCCCGCCACCCCGGAGCGGGACTGCGCCACGGCCCTGACCAGGCCGGTGACGATCCGGGCCGCCGTGAGGGTGGCCGCCAGGATGAGCAGCGCGGTCAGCGTCATCGTGACGTTGCGCCCGGTGCGCTGTGTGAGCGGCAGGGCCTCGGCCGCCGCGGCGAGCCCCGCGGTGATGGCCGCGCAGGGCACGAGGGTGCGCAGCGCGTCGACGATGACGTCGTCGCCGCTCCAGCGGGTCCGCCGGGCCCGCTCGCCGAGCCAGCGCAGCGTGGTGCGCAGCAGCAGTCCCGCCGCGACGCCGGAGAACACGGCGATCCCGGCCACGATCCAGTCGTGCAGGGTGAGCGCGCGGGTCATCGGTGCGCTCCCGTCGTACGGGAAGCGGGCGTCGGCGCGGCTCCGGGTTCCGTCGTACGCGGCGCATGCGGCCGTATGCGGCCTATGTGATGTGTCGTCACCTTGTGATACCTGCTCGATTCCGGGAGTTCGGTCACGCCGGAACGAGAGCCCGGTCCGGCGCGGACGTCATCCTGCCGCATCCGCCGGAGGCCGTCGCGCGTACCCCCACCTGGATCTTCACCGGGCCGTCACGTATGCGCGGCGGCCGCCGCCGACCCGGCCCCGCACGGCAGTTCGGGCCGTGCCCCCGGTCTGCCCCGTGCGGGCGAATCCGTCATCTTCGCCCCCGTACGCGCCGGTTGGCCCTCCACCATGGGCAGGGTGACGCAGCCATCCGCCGCCCCGCCCGCCGGCCCCCGGCAGGAGGTCGGCGTCCGCGCCGACCCGCGCTTCGAGGACATCGCGAACGCCTCCTGGTGGCGGATGGCCGCACGGCTGCCCCGCACCCTCGGCGCCGCGGCCCGGCTCGGCTGGGCCGCCGACCGGCCCGCGATGTGCTGGCTCGCGGTCTGCCAACTGGCCGTCGTCGCCGCGTCGGCCGTGGCGCTCGCCGCGCTGCCCGGCGTGCTCGCCCAGCTCTTCCAGGGCGGTCAGGTCGCCGAGCGGGTGGCGGCCGCCGCGCCGGGCCTGATCGTGGTCGCCACCGCCGCGGCGGTCCGGGCCTGCGCCGACGCGGTCGGGGTCTGGGCCGCGGCGCGGCTCGGCCCCGAGGTCGCCTGCGAAGCCGACCTGCAGATCCTCGCGGCCGCCCCACGGGTGGAGTTGGAGGAGTACGACAGGCCCGGCTTCGCCGACCGGCTGCAGGCCGCGGGCCGGGGCGCGGAGGCGACCGAGAACCTCGTCGGCGACGCGCAGGCGATGGTCTCCGCGCTCGGCCAACTCGTCGCCGCCGCCTCGGTGTTGTCCCTGCTCCACCCCGTCCTCCTGCCGCTGCTCCTGCTCGCCGTGCTGCCCAAGGGCGGTGCGGCCGTCACCACCGCGCGGATCCAGCACCGGGCCGACCACCAGAACATCGCGGACAGCCATCTGCGCTATCTCCTGCGGCACTACGCCACCCACCAGCGCACCGCGGCCGAGGTCCGCGCCACCACCATGGCCGCGTTCCTCGCCGGGTGGTACGAGGAGGTCACGGGGCGGATCAGGAGCACCCACCGGCGCGCCGCCCCGCGGGTCCTCGGCGTCACCCTGCTGGGCGCCGGTGTCAGCGGACTCATGCTGGCCGTGACCTGGGCCGCCCTCGGCTGGCTCGCGGCCGGCGGGCGGCTGGATCTCGCGCTCGCGGCCACGGCGGTCGTCGCCGTGCGCACCTGCACCGGCGCGCTGACGTCCCTGGTCCTCGCCGCCGCCCGGCTGTTCCGTACGAGCCTGTACCTGGAGGACTGGCAGGGCTTCCTGCGGCGGGCCGAGGCGCTGCGGGCGGTCCGCGGGGCCAGGGAGGTCCCGGACGGCGCGCCCGCCGAGATCCGTGCGGAGCACGTCAGTTACACCTATCCGGGCGCCACGTCCCCGGCCGTCGACGGGGTCAGCCTCACCCTGCGACGCGGTGAACTCGTCGCGCTCGTGGGCGAGAACGGATCGGGCAAGACCACGCTGTCCGCCCTGCTCACCGGGCTCCGCATCGCGTCCACCGGCACGGTGAGCTGGGACGGCGTCGACCTGGCCGACGCCGATCCGCAGAGCGTGTGGGCGAAGGTCGGCCTGGTGCCCCAGGACTTCACCCGCTGGCCGATGGACCTGCGGGCCAACATCCATCTCGGCCAGCCCCGTTCGGGGAGCGACGCCCTGCTCCTGGACGCCGCGCGGGCGGCCGGAGCGGACAGCGTCATCGCGCGTGCCCCGCACGGCCTGGACACGCTCGTCGCGGGCTCGCACTGGGGCGGCACCGATCTGTCGGGCGGGCAGTGGCAGCGGATCGCGGTCGCGCGGGCCTTCTACCGCAACGCCGCCATGCTGATGCTGGACGAACCCACGTCGGCGATGGACCCGCGCGCCGAGTACCTGGTGATCCGGCGGTTCAAGGAACTCGCCGCGGGAAAGACCGCCGTCTTCGTCACCCAGGGCCTGGAGAACGCCCGGATCGCGGACCGCATCGTCGTCCTCGACCGGGGCCGCGTGCGCGAGGAGGGCGACTTCCGGACACTGATGGAACGCGACGGGCTCTTCGCGGAGTTGTACCGGCTCGCCCAGGACCGGTGAGGTTGACCCAGGACCGGTGAGGGTTCACCCAGGAGCGGTGCAGGCGCGCCCAAGACCGTTGCCCGGCTGAGGAGTTCGGGGCCGAGCCCGGCTCAGGGCCGCCTCCCCGGCGCGCTAGGAACCACCATCATCCGGTGATAGGCCGCCTGCCGGTCCGGTTCGCCCACCGGGACGCCGTCGACCTCCACCCACGCATGGGCGCGGAACGGCGCCGTACGCACCCCGGTGCACCAGTCGGGCCAGACTCCCCGCATCCGGCAGAGCAGCGCGGTCGCCACGGAACGCTGCAGACAGCCCTCCCCGGCACACCGCGCGCTCACCGAGACGACGGCACGGCGTGCGGCGAGGGCCTCCTGCGGGGTGGCGGGGGCGGCTCCCCGCCGGACCGTGGACAGCACACGGCGGATGCGGTGCGGCTTGAGCATGACGATCAGGCGGGCCGCGGCCGTGGCGAGGAGCACCGGGGGACGCCGGTGCAGCGGCAGCCGCCCGCGGACGGCGGGCACCATCGGCTGGCTCATGAGGACACCACCAGACGGGCCGCGAGGAGCGCGCTCGTGATCGACGCCGTGTCGTCGTCGGCGCGCTCGGCGGTGAGCCGCGGATGGGCCGCGCGCAGCGCACGGGCCGCGTCGGACGGCTCGCCGCCGTCGAGCAGGCTGCGCAGGACGAGCGCCGCCGAGCCGTTGAGCTGCCAGTACCGGCCGCTGGCCTCGTCGAGGAGCACCATGCCGTCGGCCGTGTCCGTGGCGCAGACGTCGGGTCGCAGGGTGAGGCTCACGGCGCTCCTTCGGTGATCGTGGTGCTCGGCGTACGGATGCCAGCCGGGCGGGAACGGAGCCAGATCTCGCTGCCCAGGCTGGAGCTGAAGGACCGCAGCGCCTCCGGCGTCGGATGCACCCCGAGCAGCGAGGCGCGCACCGCGGCGTCGTCGATCAGCCCGGCGCGGGCCAGCCGCGAGCCGTCGAAGAACTCGACGAGCGCGCCGCGATGGTGCCGCAGGGCCGTGTGGAAGTCCGTGCTGTACTCGCCCTTGGTCCGTCTGCGCAGGATGTCGTCGGGCACGATGCCGCGCACCGCCTCGGCAAGGACCGGCTTGTACCGCCCCGGCGCGCTGCGCTCGGCGACCCGGACGGCGAGCGCCGCCTCGATCACGGCGTCGTCGAGATAGGGCCCGGCATACCGCAGTCCGTGGGCCGAGGTCACCTGGTCCAGCTGTCTGAGGCCGCGCCCACCGGTCCGTACGCACGCGAGCGCCGCATGCTGTCCGCGCTCGGGTGCCAGGGGCTCGGCGCCCTCGGCGGCCTCATGGAGCAGACTCCGCACGGCGAGGACCGCGTCGGGAGTCGCCCACGGCGGCATGCGCAGGTCCACGCCCCACGCCGTGGAGGGGGCGCCGCGGACCACGGCGGCCGGGGCGGGCGGTGCGGCGGTGAGGCCGTCGGCCCATGCGGTCAGCCACCGGCCGAACGTCCTGTGGTCGGCGAGCTGCCGCAGCAGCTGCCCAAGTGGCCAGTGCTGGGAGGCGCGTTGGGTGCGGATCCGGGCGTACGCGGCCAGCGGACGGCGGCGTACGTAGTCGTGCAAGTGCGGGGGAAGCGCGGTGAACAGCTCGTCCGCGCCGCCGCCCATCAGGTGCAGGCGTGACCCCCGGCCGGTCATCAGCCGGGCGAGCGCCGCCATCCGGGCACCGTCGCGCACCCAGGGGCCCGGCTCGTCGGTGGGCAGTGTGGCGTCGGCGAGGGACGCCACATCGCTGTACCAGAGGGGCCATTGGTCGTGGGTCGGCGTGATGTGCTCGGCGCCGGGCAGGTGCTCGGTGGCGCGCGCCGCCCAGGACGCGTCGTCGTTCTCCGGGTCGCGGCTCTCCCAGCGCAGGGTCACGAGCCGGGCTCCGGCAAAGGGTTGCCGGTCCTGCTCCCCGGCGGCCAGGAAGCAGAGGCTGGTGGAGTCCATGCCGCCCGACAGGTCCGCGCTCACCGTGCCGCCGCCGGCCGTACAGGAGCCCACCGCGGCGATCAGCGCCGCCCGCACCGCGGGCGCTCCCCGACGCCACCCGAGCTCCGGCTCCGGAGGGGTCCACCAGCGCCGCGTCCTGGCCCGTCCGTCCGCGTCGAGCAGCAGGCAGTCGAAGGAGGGCAGGGCCCGCACGCCCTGCCAGACACAGCGGTCGTCCAACGGATAGGGGAGGGGCGAGGCAAGGAGATGGGCGGCCAGCAGCCGGTCGTCGGGAGTCGCCCCCGTCGCGGCGGCGAGCCGGTCCGACCTGTCGGCGGCCACCGTCACGTCGCCCAGGCGCGCGTGGAAGAGGCGGCGCACACCGGACGCGCTCCCTCTGGCCCTGACCGAGCCGTCGACCGAGGCGAGCAGGTGGAAGCTGCCGGGCAGGCCCCGGGCGATCCGCTCCACGTCGCCGATGTCCCGCAGCCGCCCCGCCCGCGCGGACAGCGCGTCCGCGGTGACGGGGCAGCGCCCGATCACCGCAACTCGCCGCGCCCCCGCCGCGCCCACCGTCACATGGCCCGCCGGCCAACTGCCAAGGAGCCAGGGGCGACCGGAGGCGTGTGTGATGGTTTCGGTGGCAGAGGGGCGCAGGAGCTGTGCCGCGGCCACGCCGGACGCGCCGTCGGGAAGGACGGCGAACCACACGTCACCGCTCATGGCATGTCACCAGTCATAGAGCCGTCGAGTCATTGTCCTGTCGGGGTCACCGGGCGGTCCGCCCGGGATCAGCTGGGGCCGAGGTACCACTCGTAAGGCGGGAACCCGCCTTCGTAGTACGCCCCCAGTGGCTCGCCGCGCGTCAGGTCGGCGAAGTCGCCGACCTCCACCATGGCCGGGGGTTCGTAGATCTCTTCCTGCCCCATCACTTCTTGTCCCATAAGGAACTCCCCATCCTTCCGGTTGCTTCCGGTTTCGGTGCGGGGATCCGCACTCGGGCGGAAAATGCCCAAGGCATGCCCCGCTACGCCCAACGGGGGTATCTGACCCTCGAAGGAGTGAATTGCCCCTGTTTTAGTGGCAGTTGACGGGCTTGCCTGATCCGGGCGCGCCTGCATTCGCCCGGCGCCGCGGTACGCCCCGTCGTGCCGATGCCGTCCAAGGCCTTCCCCGGCCGGGCGAGTTATGCAAGTCTCCTCTCTAATTACGGCGCACGACGGGCCCCGAGCCTGTGAACTGGGCTGTTCCGGTGTGGATATGGGGTGAAGCACTGATGCGGAACCGGGCACGCGGCCACGATCTGCTCGCGCTGCGGCGGCTCAACACCACCGTCGTCCTGCGCGCCCTGCACCGCCGCAGCCCCCGCACCCTCGCCGAACTCGCCGCGGGCACCGGGCTGTCCCGGCCCACCGTGGAGGCCGCCGTCGAGGAACTGGCCGAGCGCGGACTGGTCGCCGAGTCGGCGGCGCGGGACGGGGAACGGCCGCCGGGGCGGCCCGCGCGCAGGTTCCGCTTCCGCACCGAAGCCGGGTCCGTCCTCGGCGTCGACATCGGGCTGCACAAGATGGTGCTGCTCCTCGCCGACCTGGGCGGCACCGTCATCGCGTCCCAACGCGCCGCCATCGACCCGGAGTTGACCGGCAGCGCACGGCTCGGCCTGCTGCGCGCCGGAATGGAGTCCTTCCTCGACGCCCACGCGCCGCGGCGCACCGCCGTCCTCGCCCGCTGCGTGGGCGTGCCCGGCACGGTGGGCGCGGACGGCGTCATCACCTCCGTGGTGGTGCCCGAGTGGTCGGGCGTCGACCTCGGACGGCTGCTCGCGGACGGCGAACCGGGCCACACCCTCGTCGAGAACGACGTCAACCTCGCGGTGCTCGCCGAACGCTGGCAGGGCGCCGCGGCCCTCGCGGGCGACGTCGTCTGTGTGCTCACCGGGCACCGCGTCTCCTGCAGCCTCACCATCGGCGGGCGGCTGCACCGGGGCAGGCGCGGCGGCGCCGGCGAGCTGGGCATGCTGCCGCTGCTCGGCATGAGCACCGCGCAGGAGGCCCTGAAGTGGCCCGGCGAGCGCCTTGAGGGCGAGTCCGAGGTGGCCGCGCTGGCCCGTGCGGCGGACACCGGTGACCCGCGGGCGCTCGCCGCCGTCGCGGACTTCGCGGACCGGCTCGCCCCGGGCGTCGCGGCCCTCGCCCTCGCCGTGGACCCGGAACTGATCGTGCTGACCGGCGGCGCAACGCCGGTCGGCCGCACGCTCGTGCCGCTCCTCACGGAGCGGCTGCGCCCGATGACCCTGAACGTCCCGCGGATCGCGGTCAGTTCACTCGGCGGCCGGGGCGTGGCCCTCGGGGCCGTGCGCAGGGCTCTCGACGAGGTGGAGGAGGAACTGCTCGCGGACCAGGCGCCGTAGCGGCACCGCGCGACGCACCGCGCGGCGGGCCGGGGCGGCGCCCGACGACTGCTCAGGAGGCGAAGGCGTACATGCGCAGAAGGACTCTGCTCGGCGGGGCGCTCGCGGCGCCCCTGCTCGCCGCCTGCTCCGGCGGGGGCGACGGCGCGGACGGCGGGGGCGGCGGCACCACCCTCACGTACGGCATGTGGGACCCGGCGCAGGTGCCGGGCATGGAGAAGATCATCGCCGCGTTCCGCGAGAAGCATCCGCGGATATCCGTGCGGATCGAGCTCACGCCCTGGGCGACGTACTGGACCACCCTGAAGACGTCGATGCGGGGCGGCACCGCGCCCGATGTGTTCTGGATGAATGCCGTCAACTTCCAGCTGTACGCGGCCAACGGCGTCCTCGAACCGCTCTCCGGACACATCAGGAGCGACCGCACACCCGTCGACCGGCACCCCGGCCCGCTCGTGAAGCTCTACGCGTACGACGGCACGCAGTACGGCCTGCCCAAGGACTTCGACACGATCGGCCTCTGGTACAACAAGGCGCTCTTCGACAAGGCGGGCATCAAGTACCCCGACGCCAGCTGGACGTGGGACGACGTGCGCGACGCCGCCGCCGAACTCACCGATCCGCGCAGGCGCGTGCACGGATTCGCCGCCGAGATGGACCGGCAGATGAAGATCTACCCGGCCGTCTGCGGCGCGGGCGGATACATCCTCGAGGACGGCCACTCCGGATTCGGCGACGAACGGTCCATCGAGGGCCTGCGCTTCCTCACCGACATGGTCGACCGGGGCTGGTCGCCGCCGCAGAGCGCGATGGTCGAGTCCGTCGGGCGCGTGCGCTACTGGTCCGAGAAGGTCGCCATGAACTACGACCTCTCCGCGATGGCCGGGCAGATGTACGCCGTGCCCGCGCTCAAGGACCACGGCGGCATCGCCGTGCTGCCCAAGGGGCGGCGCAGGGCCACCATCATCCACGGCCTGGCGAACGTCATCTCCGCGAAGAGCCGCAAGAAGGAGGCCGCCTGGAAATTCGTGCACTTCATGGCGGGCAGGGAAGCCGCCGAGATCCAGGCGACGGCGGGCGTCACCATCTCCTCGTACGAAGGGACGCAGGACGCCTGGCTCAAGTCGATGCCCGAGTTCGACCTGAAGCACTTCATCGAGATGCAGAAGTACGCCGTCCCGTATCCGAGCTCCAGGAACACCGCCGTCTGGGAGAACCTCCAATACCCGCTCCTGGGCGCGGCGTTCAGCGGAAAGGGCGGCATCGAGAGCGCCGCCCGCAGGCTCGGCGAACAGATGGACCGGGCCCTGAAGGAGGAGCGCGCCACATGAGTGTCTTTCCCGCAACGGCCGCCGCGAAGGCGGAAGAACGCCGCGCCGCCGCCACCGGTCCGCGCCCCGCGTCGCGCAATCAGCGCGCCGCCTACTGGTTCATCGCGCCGCTCGGCATCGGCTTCGCCGTCTTCTACTTCTGGCCGCTGATACAGACCTTCTACTTCAGCTTCACGGAATTCGGCGCGTTCGGCGGCCATACGTTCATCGGCACCGACAACTACGTCCGCGTGATCCAGGACGTCACCGTCTGGCAGGCGCTCGTCAACACGCTGATCTACAGCCTCATCGGGCTCACCGCGCTGCCCGTCGCCATCGTCGTCGCGTCCCTCCTGAACCGGCGCGGACTGCGCGGCGTCGCCCTCTACCGCGCCCTGTACTTCGTGCCGTTCGTGACCCTGCCCGTCGCCGTGGGACTGGTCTGGAACTGGCTCTACAACGGCGACTTCGGACTCCTCAACGACATCCTCGGCCACCTCGGGATCGACCGCCACTACTGGGTGTCCGACCCGTCCACCGCCGTGTTCGCGATCGGCACGGTGATGGTCTGGTCGACCACCGGCTACTACTTGATCATCTTCATGGCGGGCATCAAGGGAATTCCGCAGGACTACTACGAAGCGGCGGAACTCGACGGGGCGGGGGCGCTGCGCAGGTTCTTCACCATCACGCTGCCGCTGCTCAGCCCCACCATCTTCTTCGCCTCGATCATCTGCATGATCAATTCACTGCAGACCTTCGACCTGATCTACATCATGATGGGCGAGAAGAACCCCGCGATCGGCGACACCCAGTCCGTCGTGGGCCTCTTCTACAAATGGGCGTTCATCGAGAACGCGCAGGGCGCGGCGGCCGCGCTCGCCTTCCTGCTCATGGTGGTCATCGCCGCTCTCACATATCTGCAGTTCCGGCTCCAGAAGAGGTGGGTGCACTATGCGTGACACACGAGAGCGCGCCGCGAAACCGCGCGTGAACGCCGGATCCCTCGCCACCCACGCCGTGCTCTCGCTCGGCGCGCTCGTGATGGTCTTCCCCTTCCTGTGGCAGCTGCTCACCGCCCTGAAGACCCTCGCGGAGACCTCACGGGTGCCGCCCACCTTCCTGCCCGACCGATGGAACTGGGGCAGTTTCGAAGAGGTCTTCACCGCGCTGCCGTTCCGCGAGATGCTCACCAACAGCCTGCTCAACACCGTCGGCCGCACCCTCGGCCAGCTGGTGTTCTGCTCGCTCGCCGCCTATGCCTTCGCCCGCATGCAATTCCGCGGCCGCAACGTCCTGTTCGCGCTCTTCCTCTCCGTCCTGATGGTGCCGAGCTCCCTGCTCGTGCTCCCGCAGTACGACATCATCCAGCGGTTCGGGCTCCTCAACTCCGTGCCCGCGCTGTTCCTGCCCGGCATGTTCAGCGCGTTCGGCACCTTCATGCTGCGCCAGTTCTTCCTCACGCTCCCCAAGGAACTGGAGGAGGCCGCCCGCATCGACGGCGCCGGATCCTTCCGGATCTTCTGGTCCATCATGCTGCCGCTGATCAGGCCCGCGCTCGCCGCACTCGCCGTCATCACCGCGATGTGGTCCTGGAACGACCTGCTGTGGCCGCTGGTCGTCAACACCGACCCGGAGAAGATGCCGATCAGCGCGGGACTGACCTCCCTGAAGGGGCAGTTCGAGACCAACTACCCGGTGATGATGGCCGGTTCGCTCGTCGCGAGCCTGCCCATGCTCCTCGTCTACGTCTTCCTCCAGCGGCACTTCGTCCAGAGCGTCGCCCTCTCCGGCTCCAAGAGCTGACCCCGCACCGCCGCACCGCTCCCTCGGGTCACCTCCCTCGGGCCCCTCAGGAAAGGCAGTCCTCCTTCATGCCACCGCTCCACATCGGCCTGCTCGGCGCAGGCGGCATCGCCCGCGCCCATCTGCCCGGCTGGCTGGCGCTCGGCGCCCGCGTCAGCGTGCACACCGTCGACGGCTCGGCGGAGAAGCTCACCGCCGAGTACGCGGGACGCGGGCACGACGTCCGGATCGCGGACGGCCTCGACGACCTGCTCGACACCGTCACGGCGGTCGACATCTGCACCCCGACACCCACCCACAAGGAACTCGCCCTCGCGGCCTTCGCCGCTGCCCGGCACGTCGTCTGCGAGAAGCCGCTCGCGCTGACCGCGCACGACGCCGAGGAGATCGCGGCCGCGGCCGAAGCGGCGGGCGTACGGCTCCATCCCGCGCACGTGGTGCGCTACTTCCCCGCGTACGCGGCGATGCGCGATTCCGTCGTCCGCGGCGACCTCGGTGCACTCGCCGTGCTGCGCTTCACGCGCGGCGGGGCGCGACCTCGGTGGGCGCCGTGGTTCGGGGACCCCGCCCAGTCCGGCGGCGTCCTCATGGACCTGATGGTGCACGACATCGACATCGCCCGCTGGATCGCGGGCGACGTGGTCCGCGTGCACGCCCGCACCCGCGGTGTCGAGCACGCCACCGGCACCCCGCCCGATGTCGTCACCGCGACCGCCGTCCTCACCCACGCGTCCGGCGCCGTCAGCCACATCGGCGGCCTGTGGGGCCTGCCCGACCAGCAGTTCCGTACGACGTTCCGGATCGCGGGCGCCGACGGCCTGCTGCACCACGACTCCACCGCGGTGCCCGGCTTCCGGATCACCGCGCAGGGCGTGCGCCCCGCGAACGAGGGCATCCCGTCGAGCCCCCTGACCGAGAGCCCCTACTTGGCCGAACTCCGCGAGTTCGCCGCGTCCTGGCAGCCGGGCGGGCCCGCGCCGCGGGTGAGCGCGCGCGACGGCGTCGAGGCGGTGCGGATCGCCGAGGCCGCGACGGAGTCGAGCCGCACAGGCCGCGTCATCGAGATCGAGCGGACGGAACAGACCGAGCGCACCGAACCGACCGAGGAGGCAGCGCGATGAAGGTCGCCGTCCTGTCGTTCGCCCACGTCCACGCGGCCGGATATCTGCGGCTGCTCGACCGTATGCCCGGAGTCGAGGTGCTGGGCAGCGACCCGGACACGGCGCTCGCCGCGCCCGGCGAGGTGCGGGGCCGCGCGCTCGCCGACCACCTGGGTGTCGCGTACGCCGAGACGTACGAAGAGGTCTTCGCCCAGCGCCCCGACGCTGTGATCGTCTGCTCCGAGAACGCCCGCCACCGCGCGCTCGTCGAACGCGCCGCCGCGCACGGCGTGGCCGTCCTGTGCGAGAAGCCGCTGGCCGCTTCGGTCGAGGACGGCGAGGCGATGGTCGCCGCCTGCCGGGCCGCGGGGGTGCGGCTCGCGGTCGCCTTCCCCGTCCGCTTCAGCCCCGCGTACGCCGCCGTCAAGGCCGCCGTCGCGTCGGGCGAGGCGGGCCGGGTCCTCGCGGTCTCCGGGGCCAACAACGGCGCGATGCCGACCCGCGACCGCCGCTGGTTCGCCGATCCCGAACTCTCCGGCGGGGGCGCCCTGATGGACCACACCGTGCACATCGCCGACCTGCTCGACGACCTCTTCGCGGCCGCGCGCCCCGTCGAGGTCTACGCGCAGACCAACAACCTCCTGTACGCCGGAGAGGTCGACGTCGAGACCAGCGGCCTGGTCAGCGTCACCTACGACAACGGAGCCGTCGCCACCATCGACTGCAGCTGGTCCCACCCGCGCTCCCACCACTCCTGGGGCGGCCTCGGCATGACCGTCGTCGGCGAGCGGGCCACCCTGGAGATGGACGCCTTCGACCAGAAGGTGCACGGCTTCAGCGAACGCCTGGGGCGCGGCACCGAGCTGCCGTTCGGCGTCGACCTGGACGAGCGGATGCTGCGCGCCTTCCTGTACGGGCCGGGCGAGGACGGCCAGGACGTCGCCGACGGTGAGGGCGGACTGCGCACCCTGCGCATCGTCGCGGCAGGCTACGCCTCGTCCCGCAGCGGTGTTCCGGTGCCGGTGGGCTGAGGCGTCAGCGCCGCCCGACCTGTCCCGCCTCCCAGGTCCACGCGGCGATCTCCACGCGATTGCGCACCGCCAACTTCGTCTGGATGTTGGCGAGATGGGTCTTGACGGTGGCGACGGAGATGAACAGCTCCTGGGCGATCTCCTGATTGGTCCGGCCGCGCGCGACGAGCCGGGCCACGTCCAGCTCACGCTCCGAGAGGAGGTCGGGCGCGGGCCCGCCGCCCGCCGCACCGCACTGCGGCCCGTGCCGGTCCGCCATCCGTTCGAGCAGTCGCAGGGTCACGGCCGGGGACACCAGCGCGTCGCCCTTCGCGGCGGCGCGCACCGCCTCCACGAGCAGGCCGGGACCGGCGTCCTTCAGCAGGAACCCGACGGCGCCGCCCCGCAGCGCCTCATCGAGGTAGTCGTCCTGATCGAAGGTGGTCACGACCACGACGTGCAGCGGCTCGGCGACCCCGGGCCCGGCGAGCAGCCGCGTCACCTCGAGCCCGTTCAGCTTCGGCATCCGCACGTCGACCAGGCACACGTCGGGCCGCAGCCGCCGCGCCAGCTCCACGCACTCGGCGCCGTCGGCGGCCTCGCCGACCACCTCGATCCCCGGCTGCGCGGCCAGGATCAGCCGGAATCCGGTGCGGACCATTTCCTGGTCGTCGGCGATGAGGACCCTCGTCGATGCGGCCGGGCGCTGTTCTTGGGACATTTCGTGCACGGGGCCAGGGTACGGCCGGGCGCCCCCAACCGATCGGGTGACGGGGAATCGATACTCCCGCAGCGCGGCGACTGGAGGCTCAAGACAGGGGAAGGACTACGCCGTTTGCGACCTTGTCACGTAAGGAAACCGCTCATGCGTCTGCACCGCACCGTCGTCGCCGCCCTCGGGGCCCTCGCCCTCGTCACGGCACTCCCGACGTCCGCCAGCGCCGCCAACGGCTCACTGCACTACGTCAACGTGAACGGCGACGACTTCAGCACCGACAACCCGGTGAGCGGCGAGTGCTACCTCCTCGTCGCGGGGGCCGTGCACGTGGACAACGGCACGGACAGCGTGGCCACCGTGTACGCGGACCACGGCTGTGAGGAACCCCTCGGGGCGCCGCTCGCGCCCTTCACCGCGGGGGACTTCGGCGATCCGGTGCCGCACAGCGTCATGTTCAGTTAGCGGGGTCAGGCGCGGTCGGCGGGGAACGCGGCGCGCAGCCGCCAGCCGCCGTCGGGGCGCGGGCCCGCGTCGAAGGTGCCGCCGACCGCCTCGACCCGCTCGCGGAGGCCGATCAGACCGAGGCCGCCATGACCGCCCGGAGGCGTCCGGTCCGGCGAACGGCCTTGTGCGGACGGGCCGTTGGAGACGTCGACGAGCAGCTGCCCGCCGTGCGTCGAGAGGTGGACGCGGACGTCCGTCGCGCCGGGTGCATGGCGCGTGACGTTGGTGAGTGCCTCCTGGACGACGCGGTGCACGGACGTCTCCACCTCGGGAGCGAGGGCGGTGGCACGGGCCTGCGAAGTGATCTGCAGGGTCGCGGCGTCGCCGTGGGCCGCCACCAGGGCGGACAGTTCCGTGAGGAGGTCGGCGGGCCGGGTCGTCGCGCCCGGTTCCGCCCGCAGGACGTGGACCAGGCGCCGCATCGAGTCGAGGGTCTCGGTGCCGGCCTTCTCGATGCGGGCGAGCAGCGGGTCGAGCTGCTCCGGCGACGTCTCGCGGATGGCGCGCGCGGCCTGGGCCTGTACGACGATGCCGGTCACGTGGTGGGCGACGAAGTCGTGCAGGTCGCGGGCGATGCGACGGCGCTCCTCCTCCTGGGTCGCGGTCACGGCGAGGGCCCTGCGGCCGTCGAGCGAGCGGAGGTAGCCGCCGAGCGCGAGGGCGCCGCCCACCGCGACCGTGAGGACGAACGCGAAGGTCTCGGCCTCGGACTGGACGCCGAGCCGGATGGGCGCGACGGCGATCGCGAGCGCGAGGAGCGTGCACAGGACGTACGCGGCGGGCAGCCGGGCCGTGCGGGCGGTGACCGTGAGCAGGGCGAGCAGCGCGAAGGACTCCAGGAGGCCCCAGCTGCTCACGTCGACGTGGCCGAGCGTCACACCGAGGGTGAGCGCGCCCGACGCCAGCGCCGCGGCGGCGGCCCGCACCTCGATCCCCGGGCCGCGCCGCACGAGCAGTACGGCGACGGCCAGTGGCCCGGAGACCAGGGGCAGCCAGGATCCGTCGGGCCGGCTCGGCACCAGGTCGAGGAGCCAGAGGAGCAGTACGGGCACGCCGAAGAGCAGCGCCCGGCCCGTCCTGCCGGGGCCGGGGCCGGGGCCTTGGACTGGGTTCGGGCCCGGCTTCGGGCCTGCCCCGGCGGGCGCCGTGCCGTGCGGGGAGCGGTGATCATCCACGTATCGAATGTACGCATCAGGTCGCATCCCGCAGATCAGCCGAAAGCCTGATCGGGGCACCGGCGATCAGCCGAAGGGCCGAGGCGCGGGAAGGGCCGGGACGGCGAGCGTGGAGTCAGACACTCGCGACTCCCAGGAGAGGTACCACCATGCCCCGCCCGAACCTCCGCCGTCGTGCCGCGCGCACGATGCTGTGCGCCGTCGGCGCCGCCGCCCTCGCCGTCTCCCTGAGCGCCTGCAGCGGCTCCACGAACCCCTTCGACGACCACAAGGAGAAGGCGTCCTACAAGGACGGGGCCGCGGCGAAGAGCGCCCGGAAGTCCGTGCCGCGCTGGCTGCCCGACGACGCGAGCGACATCAAGTACGTCATGTCGACCACCGGCGACGACCGGATCATCTCGTTCCGGACGCCGGACGGAAAGTTCCCGGCGCAGTGCGTCAAGGGAGAGCCGCAGGGCAAGCCGCGCCTGACGGCCGACTGGTTCCCCTCGGACGTCGCGAAGAAGGCCGACATGAACTGCGGGACGTGGTCCGGCGCCCGGATCGACGGCGCGCTGTACGCCTGGCAGGACAAGGACGTCGCGATGAAGGCGCGCGGCTGATGGGGGCCCGTACGCGAGGGGCGCTCGCGGCCGTGACGGCGGGCGCAGCCCTCCTTTCGCTGGCCGCGTGCTCGTCCGAGGGGTCGGGGAGCAAGGGCGCGGAGAAGCGCGGTGCCGAGCGGCCGCAGCGCATCACCTGGAAGTCCTGCCCGGCCGACGCGACGGAGGGCGCGCCCAAGGGCGCCGAGTGCGGTACCGTCCGCGTCCCCGTGGACTGGAACGCGCCGGACGGCGAGAAGCTCGACGTCGCGGTGGTACGACGCCAGGCGACCCGCCCCGGCCAGCGCATCGGCACCCTGATGTTCCTGCCGGGCGGACCCGGCAATTCCGGGGTCCAGAACGTCGCGCAGACCAAGGAGTGGGGCGGCGCCGAACGCCGCTTCGACGTCGTCAGCTTCGACCCGCGCGGCACCGGACTGAGCAGCCCCGTCCAGTGCCCGGCGGGACCGATGGCCGAGATGATCACGGACCGCAGGCCCGTCACGACGACCGGCGACTTCGCGCGGATGCAGAAGCGGGCCACGGACCTGGCCGCGGAGTGCGCGCGCACGTCGGGAGCGGTGGCCCGGCACGTCGACGCGGGCAGCGTCAGCCGCGACATGGAGGTCATCCGCGCCGCGCTCGGCGAGGACCGGATCTCCCTGTACGGGCATTCGTACGGCACGGTCTACGGCCAGCGCTACGCCGGGATGTACGGCTCCCGGGTGCGTGCCGCCGTGCTCGACGGCGTCATGGACCCGGGCATCGGCCGCCGCGCCTTCGGCGCCACCGGGGCGAAAGCCCTGGAGGGGGCCTTCGGCGAGTTCGTCGCCTGGTGCGGGCGGACCCGCGACTGCGCGCTGGGGGAGCGGGACGCCTGGCAGGTCTACGAGCGGCTCGCCGCGCGGGCCGCCGACGGCACGCTGCGCAACGGCGGCAAGAAGGTTCCGGTCGCCGAGCTGAACGGCACGATCGACGCGATGCTGCTCACCCCGTCCTGGCCGGCCGTCGCCGAGTACCTGGACGCCCTGGACACCGGGAAGCCGTGGGAGACGGACGAGGCACCGCCCGGCGAGAAGCTGCTGCCCGGCGCCGACCTGTCCGTCTGCGCCGACCTGAACCTGCGCGCGCCCGACGCCGCCGCGCACGTCGCCGACCAGCGGGCCGCCCGCGAGGCCGCGCCCCGCTTCGGCTACTCCCCGAACACCGTCTCGTACGCGAACCTCTGCCAGGGCCTGCCCGCCCCGGCCGCCGCGGCACCGGAGCCGATCCGCACCAAGACCCCGCTGCTCCTGATCGGCGCCCGCCACGACAACGCGACCCCGCTCGACTGGGCGCGCTCGGCCAAGGCGCGCATCGGGGACCGGGCGGCACTCGTCGAGGTGAAGGGCTGGGGCCACGCCGTGAAGATCTTCAACGGCGGCGCCGAGCGGGACACGGTCCTGCGCTACCTCACGGACCTGGACGTACCGAAGTCCGGCACCGTCATCGAGGGAGGCATGCCACCTGGAGCCTAGGGCCTGTCCGGCGGATCATGCCGCGGGTCGCGGGGTCTGGCACGCACATCTGCCGCGTTGTCGTCAGTTGCCAACTTCCCCAAGCTCTCGGCTCCGCTCGAGCAGGGGAGACCCCACTGCGTTGCCGCCCTCCTCCGCCTTGCAGCTGCACGCACCAGACCCCGCTCACCAGCACCGAAAGGTGGCCGCCACCCGCACGCGGCCTGATCCGCCGGATAGACCCTAGCCCCGAGGCGTACGCGGTCTGCGACCGGAGTCGGATCCGGGGCGGATCGGGCGGGTATTAGCGTGGACGGGACAGAACGACGACAAGGATCCGAGGTGCCCGGCCCATGCCAAGCCGCAGCGAGAGCCGTACCCAGCTCATCGAGTCACTCATGGAGCGGTTCCCGAACGTGCCGCGGGAAGCCGTGATCAAGGAGGACCTGCTGCGCGGCGGCATGGCCTTCGACGAGTCGGCGCTCAGCGACAACGAAGGCGGCGAGGTCAAGCCGAAGTCGTACTTCATCTTCTCCTTCGACCACGGCACCCTGCCCGAGCTGGGCGCCGCCGCCCTGCGCCGCCCGCCCGAGGAGATCGTCCTCACCGGCGGCCCCTACGAGCTGCGCCGCACCGTCGTCTCGGTCCGCGTGAACCCGAACTCGCCCTACCGGGTCGCGGCCGACGACGACGGCGTGCTCGGCCTCTACCTGGACGGCGTGCGGATCTCCGACGTCGGCCTGCCGCCGATGCCGGACTACTACCGGCACACGCTGGAGAACGGCAAGTCCGTGATGGAGGTGGCGCCCACCATCCAGTGGGGCTACCTCATCTATCTGACGGTCTTCCGGGTCTGCCAGTACTTCGGCGCGAAGGAGGAGTGCCAGTACTGCGACATCAACCACAACTGGCGCCAGCACAAGGCGGCCGGACGCCCGTACACCGGTGTGAAGCCCGTCGACGAGGTCCTTGAGGCGCTCGCCATCATCGACAAGTACGACACCAACAAGTCCTCCACCGCGTACACGCTGACCGGCGGCGCCGTCACCTCGAAGGTCGGCGGCAAGGACGAGGCCGACTTCTACGGGCAGTACGCCAAGGCCATCGAGGAGCGCTTCCCCGGCCGCTGGATCGGCAAGGTCGTCGCGCAGGCCCTGCCCAAGGAGGACGTGCAGCGCTTCCACGACTACGGCGTGCGGATCTACCACCCCAACTACGAGGTGTGGGACCCGTATCTCTTCGAGCGGTACTGCCCCGGCAAGGAGCGCTACGTCGGCCGCGACGAGTGGCACCGCCGCATCCTGGACTCCGCCGAGGTCTTCGGGCCGCGCAATGTGATCCCCAACTTCGTGGCGGGCGTGGAGATGGCGGAGCCGTTCGGCTTCAAGACGGTCGGTGAGGCCATCGACTCCACCGTCGAGGGCCTGGAGTACTTCATGTCGCGCGGCATCACGCCCCGCTTCACCACCTGGTGCCCGGAGCCCACGACCCCGCTGGGCAAGGCGAATCCGCAGGGCGCCCCGCTGGAGTACCACGTGCGGCTCCTTGAGGCCTACCGCGCGACGATGGAGTCCAACGGCCTTTCCTCGCCGCCCGGTTACGGCCCCGCGGGACCCGGCAACGCCGTCTTCTCGGTCAGCTCCTTCATGGACAGCCTGCCCGCGGAAGCGGCCGCCCCGGAGGACGCCGTTACTCCGGCGACGCCCCAGTAGGGACGTGTTACGGTCGGGGCGGGTCACGAGTTCCAGCGTCAAGCCCCGGCTCGCTGGACGGCACCCCGCTCCGTCGCGGGTGCCCCGGGTGACGACCCGCCCCGCGCGACGTGCGCGGGGAACGGCGGATCACCGGGGTCGGCGACACCGGGGTCCACGACTCCGGAGGCGCTCCATGACGCACCCGCACCAGACCTGCGCATCGCACGGCACCTGCGACACCTACACGCCGGGCCACCAGGTCCACTGGATCCAGGCCCGCAACAGCGCGGCACACCCCGGCACCCTCGTCGACGTGCTCCTCTCCTCGCACGACGTGAGCGACGACGGCCTGATCACCCTCCATGTGCTCGGCCCGACCCGGGGCGTGCCCGCCGCCCTGTGGACGCACGACCCGGAGCGGCTGCGCGGCCTGCTGCGGGCGCACCGGGGTCTCGCCCAGTGGCAGCCCCGCTGGAACCTGCTGCGGCTGCGCCGCGACATCGTCGGCAGCACGCTGGTCTGCGTGGCCCCGCACGCCCCGCGCGGCTGACGAAGATCACTGCTCCGTAGGATGACGCCGTGCCGGACGAGGGCGATCCCCGCGTCCGGGCGGCGCGACAGTCAGCCACCCAGAGCCGGAGGTCTCCCGTGCAACACCACCCCGTCACCGTCGTCACCGGCGGCAGCCGCGGTATCGGCGCGGCTGTCGGCGCCCGCCTCGCCCAGGAAGGGCACGACGTCGTCATCGGTTACCGCTCGGACGACGCGGCCGCCGAGAAGGCCGCCGAAGCCGTCCGCGCCGCGGGCCGCCGCTGCGTCACCGTGCGGGTCGACACCGCCGACGAGGCGGACGTCGACCGCCTCTTCGACACCGCGGCCGCCGAACTCGGCCCGGTCACCGGCCTGGTCAACAACGCCGGGGTGAGCGGGCCCGTCGGCCCCCTCGCCGACGCCGACGCCGAGGGCATGCGCCGCGCGCTCGAGGTGAACGTACTCGGATATCTGCTCTGCGCCCGGCGCGCGGTGCGGGACCTGAAGGCGAACGGCGGCGGCGCGATCGTGAACATCTCGTCCGCGGCCGCGACGCTCGGCTCCCCGGGTGAGTACGTGCACTACGCGGCCGCCAAGGGGGCCGTCGACACGATGACCGTCGGCCTGTCCAAGGAGGTCGCGGGGGACGGCATCCGCGTCAACGCCGTTGCCCCCGGCGTCATCTGGACCGAGTTCCACGCGGACCCGGAGCGGCCGGCGAAGCTCGCCGACGGCATCCCCATGGGGCGCTCGGGCCACCCGGAGGAGATCGCCGCCGCCGTCTCCTGGCTGCTCTCCGACGACGCCTCGTACGCGACGGGCACGATCCTGCGGGTCGCGGGCGGCCGCTGATACCGGTGACGGGGGCCTCGTACGCTGGGCGCATGATCAGTGGAGAGGTCCCCCTCGGAGCAGACGTCCTCATGCGCCCCGTCACGCTCGACGACGCAGCGGCGCTGGCCCGCGCCCACCGGCGCAACCGCGCCCACCTGGAGCCCTGGGACCCGGAACGGCCCGCGGCCTTCTACACCGTGCAGGGCCAGACCGACCGGATCCGGGGGCAGTTGGAGGAGGCCGGCGCGGGCCGGTCCGCGCACTGGGTGCTGGTCGACGGCGGCGAGGTCGTCGGGCACACCGCCCTGTCGAACATCGTGCTCGGCCCGGTCCGCTGCGCGAACCTCGGCTACTGGATCGATGCGGAGTACCTGGGCCGCGGCCTCGCGTCCGGCGCGGCGGCGGCCGCCTGCGAGGCCGCCGACCGCCAACTCGGCCTGCACCGCGTCGAGGCGGGCACGCTGCTGCACAACGTCGCGTCGCAGCGCGTGCTCACCAAGTGCGGCTTCAAGGAGTACGGTCTCGCGCCGGGCTTCCTGTACATCAACGGCGCCTGGCGCGACCACCGTCTCTTCCAGCGGATCCTCAACGACCGCCCGGCGTAAGGCAGTTGGCGAGGGAGAGTCAGACGATCCCCTCGGCGACCTCGGCCTGCTCGCGGTCCGAGCCGTACGCCTGCGGGGTGCTGTACGAGCGGCGCGCCACGAACCACCACACGGTGGCGAGGAGCAGCACCACGGCCAGCGCGATCGACGCGTAGTTCATCGTGCTGACGGTCACCGGCGAGACCTGCGGCAGACAGAACAGGACCGTCACGAACGCCACCCAGAGCACCGCGATCCAGCCGATCGGCCTGCTCCAGCGGCCCAGGTTCCAGGGCCCCGGCTTGAAGCGGTCGCCCGCGCGCAGCCGCAGGAAGATCGGGATGGCGTAGGCGGGCGTGATGCCGATGACGTTGATGGCGGTCACGGCCGTGTACGCGGTCGTCGAGTACAGGGAAGGCAGCGCGATCGCCGCGGCCAGGCCCACCGAGAGCCAGACCGCGGGCACCGGGACCTGGGTGCGGGAGCTGACCTTGCGCCACAGCGCGGAGCCGGGCAGCGCGTTGTCGCGGGAGAACGCGAAGACCATGCGGCTGGCCGCCGCCGTCTCGGCGTTGCCGCAGAACAGCTGCGCCACGATCACGACGAGCAGCAGCGCCGTCGCCCCGGACTCGCCGAGGGCGTCGATCATGATCTGGGCGGGCGGCACACCGGTGTCGGTGCCCTGCGTGCCCGCGTAGTCCTGGATGGCGAACGTCAGCCCGGCGAGCAGCACGAAACCGGCGATCCACGAGGCCCAGATGGCGCGCACGATGCCGCGCGCGGCGGACACCGAGGCGTTGGAGGTCTCCTCCGACAGGTGCGCGGAGGCGTCGTACCCGGAGAACGTGTACTGCGCGAGGAGCAGGCCGATCGCGGTGACGTAGAGCGGGTTGTCCCAGCCGGTGTCGTTGACGAACTCGCCGAAGACGAAGGACGGCGACTGGTGGTGGTCGGGCACGATCGCGAGCGCGCCGACGATCACGGTGACACCGGCCACGTGCCACCACACGCTGATCGAGTTGAGCAGGCTCACCAGGCGTACGTTGAAGAGGTTCAGGACGGCGTGCAGCAGCAGGATGCACAGGAAGATCAGGAACGTCTTCTCCGGGGTCGGCTCGAAGCCGAACTCCAGGTTCAGGAACGCCCCGGTGAACAGCGCGGCGCCGTAGTCGATGCCCGCGATCGCGCCGAGCAGGCCGAGCAGGTTCAGCCAGCCCGTGTACCAGCCCCAGCGGCGGCCGCCGAGCCGGTCGGCCATGTAGTAGAGGGCGCCCGACGTCGGATAGGCGCTGGTGACCTCGGCGAGCGCGAGGCCCACGCAGAGCACGAAGAGGCCGACGCCCGCCCAGCCCCAGAGCATCACCGCGGGGCCGCCGGTGCCCAGGCCGAAGCCGTACAGCGTCATGCATCCCGACAGGATGGAGATGACGGAGAAGCTGATGGCGAAGTTGCCGAAGCCGCCCATGCGGCGGGCGAGTACGGGCTGGTAGCCGAGCTCTCTGAGGCGTTCCTCCTCGTTCTGCGGTGGCGCGGGGAAGGAGCTCGACCAGGTGGTGCGGGACACGGATGTACCTCCGGTGGGGACAGGTGGGGGAGCGGTGGTGGCGGGCCCTAGCCCGGGTCGCGGGAGGCGTTGACGCAGCGGCCGCGGGCCTGGACGAAGACTTCGGCGGCGGCGTCCGCGTCGCCGGGGGAGCGGGTGCGGTACGTCCAGGGCACGACGGCGAAGAACGGGTCGAGTGCCTCGAACACCCTCAAGGCGTCCTGGAATTGGTGCGCTCCCCACAGCGCGTGCGCCAGGTGGTTGAGGTCGAGGAGCGAGGCCGCGGCGGGCGGCGCGTGGTCGAACCACAGGTGCAGGGCCCGCAGCGCGCCGCGCGTGGCGTCCTCCGAGATCCAGTGCAGATCCAGGGCCCGCTCGCCGCCGCCTTCTCTGCGGTAGCGCTCCACGTGCACGTACAGGGGGAGCAGGTGCAGGGAGGAGCCCGCGGGCGCGCCGGCCGAGGCCCACTGCACGAAGTTGTACGCCTCCGTGAGCGGGCCGCCCGGCCTGCGCCCGTACACGAACTGGAGCATCCGGTGGTACGCCTCGCGGTTGCCGGGATCGCGCTTGTCGGCCTCGGCGAGCAGGTGCCAGGGGCCGGGGAAGAGCATCGGCTCCGGCGGCGCCACCCGGTGCTCGTCCCACCGCTGGCCCTCGTCGAGCCGGGCGAGGGCGAGCAGGCAGATCCACGGCACCGGGTCCTCCGGCGACACCGACGACGCGGTGCCGCACGCCGCGACCGCCTCGCGCCACAGGTCGTTGGTCTGCCGGTGCCCGGCCCGGTGGGCGCGCAGGGCGCGCTCCACCGCGACCCGGGCGTCGAGGATCGCGGCCGAGGCGCTGTGCGGCTCCTCGGCGCGCCAGGCCCGCACCACGTCGGAACCGGCGACGGCGGCCGCCAGGATCTGTGTGCGCTGCGTCCACAGCCCCCAGTCGGGCGTCTCGGTGAGCAGATTGCGCGTCGACACCCAGCGGCCTGCCCTGAGGTCCTGGAGCACGGCGCGCAGGGCTTCGTCGTGGCCCGCCGGGTGGTACACCGGGCGGCCTAACGGCATGGGCATGAGTCCTCGGTCGGGGGAGTGAGGGGTGAACCGGCGTGTGGTGCGGGGGTGTTGAGGGGCGGATGGTGACGGTGTTGTTCGGCGGTCAGTGTAGAGCTGGCCGTTCCGGTTCCAGGCCGATTCATGGATGTTTTGTGGCCCGATCTGTCAAAGCGGCTCGCCGAATGAACACTTGACGATTGTTCAGTGTCAATTTCCGTCGCAGGGGTGGCTCTTGAGGCAACACGGAGGAGCCTTGACGCCCTTGTGTGCCCTGTAGCAGGCTTCCGCGGTGATCACCTACGAGCGGACTGCGGGACACGGCGCCGTGCTCGCCGTCGACCAGGGCACATCGGGCACCAAGGCCCTCGTCGTCTGCCCGGAGCGCGGTGTGATCGGTTCCGGCGAGGCGCGGGTGCGCCCCCGGTACCTGCCGGGCGGCCTCGTCGAGGCCGACCCCGCCGAACTGCTCGCCTCCGTCGTCGACGCCGGACGCCGCGCGCTGGCCGACGCGGGCGAACCCGTCGCCGCCGTCGGCCTCGCCAACCAGGGCGAGACGGTCCTCGCCTGGGACCCCGGCACCGGCGAACCCCTCACCGACGCCCTCGTCTGGCAGGACCGCCGTGCCGCATCCGTCTGCGCCGAACTCGCCGAGCACGCCGATGAGTTGAAGGAACTCACCGGACTGCCGCTCGACCCGTACTTCGCCGCGCCCAAGATGGCGTGGATACGCCGCCACCTCACCCGGCGCGGCGTCGTCACGACCAGCGACGCCTGGCTGGTCCACCGGCTCACCGGCGCCTATGTCACCGACGCCGCGACGGCGGGCCGCACCCAGCTCCTCGACCTCGACACCGTCGCGTGGTCACCGCGCGCCCTCGACCTCTACGGCCTCTCCGGCGAACGGCTGCCCCGCGTCGTCGACGCGGCGGGACCGGTCGGCACGACCACCGCGTTCGGACCCGAACTCCCGCTCACCGGGCTCCTCGTCGACCAGCAGGCCGCACTCCTCGCCCAGGACGTGACCGAACCGGGCAGCGCCAAGTGCACCTACGGCACCGGGGCGTTCCTGCTCGCCCAGACCGGCGCGCGGCCGCGGCGCGGCGACTCGGGCCTGGTCAGCTGTGTCGCCTGGCGGCTCGCGGGCGAGAGCAGCTACTGCCTCGACGGGCAGGTCTACACGGCCGCGTCCGCCGTCCGCTGGCTCACCGACCTCGGAGTGATCGGGGGCGCCGCGGACCTCGACCCGGTCGGCTCCGCGGTGCCGGACACCGGCGGCGTCACCTTCGTGCCCGCGCTCGCCGGACTCGCGGCGCCCTGGTGGCGCGGCGACCTGCGCGGCTCGCTCACCGGCCTCGGCCTCGACACCACCCCCGGGCACCTGGTCCGCGCCCTGTGCGAAGGCGTCGCC
This sequence comes from Streptomyces sp. NPDC059002, assembly GCF_042740435.1. Taxonomy (NCBI): domain Bacteria; kingdom Bacillati; phylum Actinomycetota; class Actinomycetes; order Kitasatosporales; family Streptomycetaceae; genus Streptomyces; species Streptomyces sp. NPDC059002. Next base: position 60,904 of record NZ_JBHYJI010000020.1, read on the forward strand.
GCCCAGGTGGCCGAGCTGGCCGACGCGGTCGCCGCCGACCTCGGCGCACCCCTGAAGAGCCTGCGGGTCGACGGCGGTCTGACGCGCTCCGCACTGCTCATGCAGACCCAGGCGGACCTGCTCCAACTCCCCGTGGAGGTCTCGGCGTTGCCCGACGTCACCGCGCTCGGCGCGGCCGCCCTCGCCCGCATCGGCCTCGACCCGGCGCTGCCGGTCGCCGAAGCGGTCCCCGCCTGGCGTCCTGCCGCCGTGTACGAACCGCGCATCGACGTGGCCGAGGCGGCCGAACGCCTCGACGGCTTCCGTACGGCGGTGGCGGCACTCGTCGAACGTACGCCGTCATGACCGTGACCCGGAGCGGTGCGCTGCCCGACACGGAGTACGACGTGGCCGTCGTCGGCGCCGGAGTCGTCGGCTGCGCCGTCGCCCGCGAACTGGCCGGTCGGCACGGGCTGCGCAGCGCCCTCGTGGAGGCGTCGAACGACGTCGGCGACGGCACGTCGAAGGCGAACACGGCGATCCTGCACACCGGTTTCGACGCCGTGCCCGGTTCCCTGGAAGCCCGCCTCGTCCGCGAGGGCGGCAAGCTGCTCGCCGCGTACGCCGCGCAGACGGGCATTCCCGTGGAGCCGGTCGGCGCCCTGCTCGTCGCCTGGGACCAGGAGCAACTCGACGCGCTGCCCGTGCTGTTGGCGAAGGCGGAGCGCAACGGCTACGGCGCGGCGCGGATCATCGGCCCCGACGAGGTCAGGGCCCGCGAGCCGCACCTCGGCCCCGGTGCCCTCGGCGCGCTCGACGTACCCGGTGAAAGCATCATCTGCCCCTGGACGACCACCCTCGCCTACGCGACCCAGGCGGTACGCGCAGGCGTCGACCTGCACCTCAACTGCCGCGTGGACACGGTCGATCCGACCGGCGACCTGCATGTGCTCGGCACCGGACGCGGCGCCCTGCGCACCCGCTGGCTCGTCAACGCCGCGGGGCTGCACGCCGACGTGCTCGACCGGCTGCTCGGCCACCACGACTTCACCGTCACCCCGCGTCGCGGCCAGCTCATCGTCTTCGACAAGCTCGCCCGCGACCTGGTGCGCCACATCCTGCTGCCCGTCCCCACCGCCCTCGGCAAGGGCGTCCTGGTCGCCCCGACCGTGTACGGAAACGTCCTTCTGGGGCCCACCGCCGAGGAGTCGGACGACAGGACGGCCACCGGTTCGACCGCCGAGGGCATCGCGGCGCTGCGCGACAAGGGCCGCAGGATCCTGCCGGAGCTGCTCGACGAGGAGGTCACCGCCGTGTACGCGGGGCTGCGCGCCGCCACCGAACACGACGACTACCGCATCTCGGCCCACCCCGGCCAGCGGTACCTCACGATCGGCGGCATCCGCTCCACGGGCCTCACCGCGTCCCTCGCCATCGCCGCGTACGCCACCGGGCTCCTCGACGAGGCGGGCGCCGAACTCCCCGGCGCCAAGGACCTGGCACCCCTCCGCATGCCGAACCTCGGCGAGGCCTTCCCGCGCCCCTACCAGCGGGCCGACCTCATCGCGGCCGACCCCGCGTACGGGGACATCGTCTGCCACTGCGAGCGGGTGACCCGCGGCGAGATCAGGGACGCGCTCGCCTCGACCGTCCCGCCCGGCTCGCCGGAGGGGCTGCGGCGCAGGACACGGGCGCGCGGCGGACGCTGCCAGGGCTTCCACTGCGGGCCCGCCGTGCGGGAACTCTTCGAGCGCGGCGGGGAGGTGGCGGGCCGGTGAGGCAGGAACGGATCGTCGACGTCCTCGTGGTCGGCGCGGGCCCCGCGGGACTCGCCGTCGCCGCCGGGCTCGCCGCGGCGGGCGCGGGCGAGGTCGAGGTGCTCGACCGCGAGCGGCAGGCGGGCGGCATCCCGCGCCACTGCCACCACGCGGGGTTCGGTGCCTTCGGGCTCAACGGGCCGGAATTCGCCGGGCGTTGCGTGGCGGCGGCGCTGCGGTCCGGCGCCGTCGTGCGCACCGGCGTCACCGCCACGGGATGGGCCGGGCCGCTCACCCTGGACACCACGAGCCCGCGGGGACTGGAACGGATCACCGCCCGCGCCGTCGTCCTCGCCACGGGCGCACGCGAACGGCCGCGCGCCGCCCGCCTCGTGCCGGGCACCAGGCCCGCCGGGGTCCTCACCACGGGCGAGCTGCTCCGTGCGGTCCACGACCACCGGCAGCGCGTCGGCACGCGGGCCGTCGTGGTCGGCGCGGAACCGGTGAGCTTCGCGGCCCTCGACGCCCTGCGGCACGCGGCGGTCGACGTCGCCGCCCTGGTCACCGAACACCCCCGCCACCAGGCCTCGCGCGGCAGGGTTCTCGATGCCCGGCTGCGGCACGGCATCCCCCTGCTCACCGGCGCCACCGTGACCGAACTCCTCGGCCGGGGGCGCCTGTCCGGCGTACGGCTCGCCCACCGGGACGGCAGGACGGCGTACCTCCCCTGCGACACGGTCGTCTTCACCGGCGACTTCGTCCCCGAGCACGAACTGGCCCGACGCGGCGGCCTGCCGATGGACCACGGCACCAAGGGCCCGGCCGTCGACGGCGCCTTCCGCACCGCGGGGCGGGGCGTCTTCGCGGTCGGCAATCTGCTGCACGCCGTCGAACCGGCCCGCGCGGTCGTCCGCGAGGGCGCGGCCGCGGCACTCGCCGTCCGGCGCTATCTCGCCGACGGCGACTGGCCGTCCACATCCGTGCCGGTGCGCGTCACGGCCCCGCTCGCCTGGGTCACCCCCAACCGCGTGACCCCCGACGAGCCGCTGCCGACGGGTGAGCGGTTCGCCCTGCGCACGACGGCTTTCGTCGGCCGCCCGACGCTGGTGATCACCCAGGCGGGCAGGCTCCTGCACCACGCCCGCCTCCCGCACGCACCGATCCCGAACCGCCCGTTCCGCATCTCCGGGTCCTGGGCATCGCGGGTACGGCCGGGCGAAGGGCCCGTCGTGATCGGCCTCGACTGAGCGGGTCGCCATCGCCATCGCCCTCGCCCTCGGCCTCGGTCGACCCGCTCGTCATGGGCCCCGCCCACCCAGCCGTCCCCGCCGCCGGACGAGGGACCCTCTTCCCACACCCCCCACCTCCCGCATAGACTCCAAAACTAGCACCGCTAATTTAAGCAGCGAGACCCCCGCAGAACGATCCGGAGCCGTATCGTGCGCACCGTCCACTTCGCCGCCGCCCGCCGTACCCCCATCGGCAAGCTCCGCGGCGCCCTCTCCAGCGTCCGACCCGACGACCTCGCCGCGGGCGTCGTGCGAGGACTCCTCACCGACATCCCGCAGCTGGACCCCGCAAGGATCGACGACATCTACTGGGGCGCCGCCAACCAGTCGGGTGAGGACAACCGCAACGTGGCCCGGATGGCCGCGCTGCTCGCCGGCCTGCCGGAGTCCGTGCCGGGCGCGACCGTCAACCGGCTCTGCGCCTCGGGCCTGGAGGCCGTCACCACCGCGGCGCGCACCATCGCGTCGGGCGAGGCCGAGGTCGTCCTCGCGGGCGGCTCCGAGTCGATGAGCCGCGCCCCCTTCGTGCTGCCCCGCCCCGACGAGGCGCTGCCGCACCGCATGGAGACCGCCGACACCCGCCTCGGCTGGCGTCTGACGAACCCGAAGATGCGGGACCTGCACGGCGTCCTCGCGATGGGCGAGACCGCCGAGGAGGTCGCCGAACGCCACGGGGTGCCGCGCGAGCGCCAGGACGCCTTCGCCCTGCGCAGCCACCAGCGCGCGGCCGCCGCCCGCAAGGACGGCCACTTCGACGACGAACTGCTGCCCGTCACACGCCCCGACGGCGTCGTCGTCGGCACCGACGAGTGCGTGCGCGAGGACACGTCGTACGAGAAGCTGAGCGGTCTGCGCCCCGTGTTCCGCGAGGGCGGCACGGTCACGGCGGGCAACGCGTCGCCGATGAACGACGGCGCCGCCGCGCTGCTGCTGGTCAGCGAGGAGGCCCTCAACGAACTGGGCCTGGAATCCCTCGGGCGGTACGCCGCGGGAGCCTCGGCGGGCGTGCACCCGGACGTCATGGGCATCGGCCCCGTCCCCGCGACCCGCAAGGCCCTCGACCGCGTCGGATGGAGCGTCGCCGACCTCCAGGAGGCCGAGTTCAACGAGGCGTTCGCCGCCCAGGCCCTCGCCTGCGTGGACGCGCTCGGCATCGACCCCGAGCTGGTCAACCCCTCCGGCGGCGCCATCGCGCTCGGCCATCCGCTCGGCTGCTCCGGCGCCCGCATCCTGACCACGCTGCTGCACCGCATGCGCCGCACGGGCGCCTCGCGCGGCCTGGCCACCATGTGCGTCGGCGTCGGCCAGGGCACCGCGCTCCTCGTCGAACGTGACTGAAACCGAGGTGTCCGCGCCGCCCGGGGCGGGCACCTCGATCTCAGCCACCGACCGACCCACCGCAAGGCCGCACGGAAACGGAGCACCACCCCCATGGCAACGCTGTCCCTCGCCGCGATCCTCGCCGAGCCCGCCCGCCGCCACCCGGACCGCACCGCGCTCGTCGAGGGCGAACTCCGCCTCTCCTTCAAGGAGGTGTGGCACGCGGCCCGCACCCAGGGCGCTGCCCTCGCGGACCTGGGGGTGCGGCCGGGCGACCGGGTGGCTCTGATGGCGCCGAACACCGCCGAGTTCCCGCTGGCCTACTACGCGATCCTCGCCGCGGGCGGAGTCGTCGTACCCGTACACCTGCTGCTGTCCGCGGAGGAGGTCGAGCACGTGCTGCGGGACAGCGGCGCGAGCCTCCTCCTGTGTCATCCCGCGCAGGCGGAGACGGGTGCCGCGGCCGCGGGGGCCACGGGCGTGCGCATGCTGCGCCTTGGCGCGGAGGGCGAGTTGGCGGCGCTCACCCGCGATATCGAGCCGCTCGCCGCGTACGTCACGCGGGAGGCGGACGATCCGGCCGTCGTCTTCTACACCAGCGGCACCACGGGCGTCCCCAAGGGCGCCGTGCTCAGCCACTTCAACCTGGTGATGAACGCGACGGTCAACGCCTTCGACGCCAACGACATCCGCCCCGACGACATCGCCCTCGGCGCGCTGCCGCTCTTCCACGCCTTCGGCCAGACCGTCTCCATGAACTCGACCTGGCGGGCGGGCGCGACGCTCGTCCTGCTGCCGCGCTTCGACGCCGCACGGGCCATCGAGCTGATGGTCGCGGAGGGCGTCAACACCTTCCACGGCGTCCCCACCATGTTCGTCGGCCTGGTCGCCGCGGCCGAGACCGCCGCGGCGCTGCCCCGGCTGCGGGTCTGCATATCCGGCGGTGCCTCGTTGCCCGTCGCCGTGCTCGAACGCTTCGAGAAGGCCTTCGGCACTCCCGTCTACGAGGGGTACGGGCTCTCCGAGACGTCCCCGACCGCGTCCGTCAACCAGCCCGACTTCGGCACCAAGGCGGGCACCATCGGCCATCCGCTGTGGGGCGTCGACGTGGAGATCGCCCGCGCCGACGTCGACGAGCGCGTCGAACTCCTCCCGGTCGGCGAGCTGGGCGAGGTCGTCATCCGCGGCCACAACGTCTTCTCCGGCTATCTGGGCCGCCCCGAGGCGAGCGCCCAGGCCCTCGTCGACGGCTGGTTCCGCAGCGGCGACCTGGGCACCAAGGACGCCGAAGGGTTCCTGACCATCGTCGACCGCAAGAAGGACGTCATCATCCGCGGCGGCTTCAACGTCTACCCGCGCGAGGTCGAAGAGGTCCTGACCCGCCACCCGGACATCGCCCAGGTCGCCGTGATCGGCCTGCCCGACGCCGTGCACGGCGAGGAGGTCTGCGCGGTCGTCGTCGCGGCCCCCGGCACGTCCCCCGACCCGGCGGGGATCGTCGCCTGGTCGAAGGAGCACCTCGGCAAGCACAAGTACCCGCGCCGCGTGGAGTTCACCGACGCGCTGCCGCTCGGCCCCAGCATGAAGGTCCTCAAGCGGGAACTGCGCGCGGTCTACAGCACCCGGTGAGCCTCCCGGGATCCGGCCGTTCCCTGCGGCGCGGGGATAGTTGGCCCTAGCATGTGTTTCCGGCATGGACATATCACTGTGGGACATCACGCCGTGGCAGTTCACCGCGCTCGCCGCGGCGGCGATGCTCGTCGGCTTCTCGAAGACCGCCGTCAGCGGGGCCAACACGATCAGCCTCGCGGTCTTCGCGGCCGTCCTGCCCGCCCGCGCGTCGACCGGCGTCCTGCTCCCCATCCTGATCGCGGGCGACGTCCTCGCCGTGCTCACCTACCGCAGGCACGCCCACTGGCCCACCCTGTGGCGGCTGTTCCCGGCCGTCGCGGGGGGAGTGGTCGTGGGCGCGGCCTTCCTCGTGTGGGCCGGCGACGCCGTGGTGCGGACGTCGATCGGGGCGATCCTGCTGCTCATGGCGGGCGTCACGATCGCGCGCCGCAGGACCGCGGCCCGCGCGGACCCGGACGACGAAGGCTCCCGCGGGGGCCGCCTCAAGGCCCGTTCCTACGGCGTGCTCGGCGGCTTCACCACCATGGTCGCCAACGCGGGCGGCCCCGTGATGTCGATGTACCTGCTCTCGGCGGGCTTCCGGAAGCTTGGATTCCTGGGCACGGCCGCGTGGTTCTTCCTCATCGTCAACACGTCCAAGGTGCCGTTCAGCGTGGGCCTCGGCCTGATCGACCCCCACTCGCTGCTCGTGGACGCGGCCCTGGTGCTCTTCGTGGTGCCGGGGGCGGTCCTCGGGAAGTACGCAGTGGACCGCATCGATCAGCGCCTCTTCGAACAGCTGGTGATCGGCGCGACCGTGCTCGGCGGACTCCAACTCCTGCTGCGCTGAGGCGGTACGGCCCCGTCAGCGCGAGCCGACCGAGGCGCCCGCCGTCTCGGGGGAGAGCCCGTGCTCCAGGTCCTCGGCGAGCAGCCGCTTGGCGATCGCGTCGAGCGCCTCGGTGAGCTCCTTGTCCGGCGGCCTGCCCAGGTCCTTCTCGATCTCCTCGCCCAGCCAGGCGGACCAGGCACCGGCGATGACCTCCGCCTCGCGCTCACCGGCCGGAGTGTGCGAGAAGTACATCCCGGTGCGGGTCAGATAGCCCTCGTCGACCATGCGGTCGAAGACGGGCACCAGCACCTCGGCCGGAATCCTGCGCCGCGCCGCGATCAGACCGAGATGGGCGTGCCCGACCATCCGGGTGAACAGCGCGACCTGCATGACCGCCCAGGCACCCGCGATGTCGAGACGCGTGTCGGAGTCCCGGATGATGCCGCGCGCGGTGTCCATGCCGACATTGCGGATGATGTTCGCGACGCCCCGTTCCAGGAGATGCCCCGAATCGCCGCTGGTCGGCTGCGCGAAGCCCTCGCCCATGTCGGGCGCGCCCATCCGCGCGCTGTCGCGCAGCTCCACCTGCTTGAGGAAGAGCGCCACGACGAACCCGATGAGCGCGACGGGAACGGTCCACAGGAAGACGGTGTGCAGGGTGTCCGCGTATGCCTTGACGATGGGCGCGGCCGCCGCCGCGGGCAGCTCGTGCAGCCCCTCCGGACTCTGCGCCGCCTTGCCGACCGTTGCGGGGTCACCCGCCCCGGCCCGCACGGCCTCCGCGACCCCGTCCTTGAGGTTCGGCGTGAGCGTATTGGCGTAGATGGTGCCGAACACGGCCGTGCCGAAGGAACTGCCCAGCGTACGGAAGAAGGTGACGCCGGAGGTGGCGGTGCCCAGATCCGTGTACGGGACGGTGTTCTGCACGGCGATCGTCAGGACCTGCATGCACAGGCCGATGCCGGTACCGAGCACGAACATGTAGAGCGACTCCAGCCAGGTGCTGGTGGCGCTGCCCATGAGCGAGAGCAGATAGAGCCCGAGCGCCATCACCAGGGCACCGACGATCGGGAAGATGCGGTACGTGCCGGTCTTGCTGACCACGTTGCCGCTGAAGATGGACGCGATGAGCAGGCCGATCACCATCGGCAGCGTGCGCACGCCCGAGATGGTGGCCGAGTCCCCGTCGACGTACTGCAGATAGGTCGGCAGGAACGTCATCGCGCCGAGCATCGCGAAGCCCACGATGAAGCTGAGGATCGAGCAGACCGTGAAGACCGGATTGCCGAACAGGCGCATCGGCAGCATCGGTTCGGCGGCCCGCGTCTCCACGACGCAGAACAGCGCGAGCGCGATCACGCCGCCGGCGAAGAGCCCGATGATGGTCGGCGACCCCCACGCGTACTGGTTGCCGCCCCAACTCGTCGCCAGGATCAGCGCGCTCGCGCCGACCGCGACGAGCGCGATGCCCAGATAGTCGATGACGGGCCGCACCGCGGACTTCACGACCGGGATGGTCCTGGCCGCCGCGAGGACCACGACGATCGCGATGGGCACATTGACGTAGAACGCCCAGCGCCAGCTCAGATGGTCCGTGAAGAGCCCGCCGAGCAGCGGCCCGATCACGGTGGAGACCCCGAACACGGCGCCGATCGCACCCTGGTACTTGCCGCGCTCGCGCAGCGGGATGACGTCCGCGATCAGCGCCATCGACGTGACCATCAGGCCGCCCGCGCCGATGCCCTGCATCGCACGCCAGGCGATGAGCAGCGTCATGTTCGTCGAAAGACCGCACAGGAACGAGCCGGTGATGAAGATGATCGCCGAGAGCTGGAAGACGACCTTTCGCCCGAACAGGTCACCGAACTTGCCGACCAGGACCGTCGCGACGGTCTCCGCGAGCAGATACGAGGTGACGACCCACGACATGTGCTCGGCCCCGCCCAGGTCCGACACGATCGTGGGCAGCGCGGTGCCCACGATGGTCTGGTCGAGGGCGGCGAGCAGCATGCCGAGCATGATCGTCACGAAGACGACATTGCGGCGCCGCCGGTCGAGGACGGGCGGCGCCTGCGGCTGCGCGGCGCCGGGCGCGGAACCGGCTGCCGGCTCATCGATGGTGGTCACACGGCCACCCAAACACCGGGGCCGGGCATGTGCATGCGGGGCGAGGCCGGGAGGGGGAGAGCGGGGCCGGGGGCCGCGGACTACTCCGGGGCGCGGCCGCGCAGGCGCGGTGCGTGGGACGCCGCGTCGACCGGCGCGGCGTCCCCGGCGACACGGGCGGACAACGCTCGCGCCCAGGCGGTCAGTTCGGCCACGTCGATCCCGTGCGGCCTCGACCGGCCGGTCGACGCACTCCAGTCGGCGACCGCCTCCGCTCCCCGCAGCAGCAGCCTGGCGCCGCCCGTGGTGTTCCCGCGGGCCGCGTGCGTGAGGCCCACGGCGAGTTGGGCGAGCCCCTTCCACAGGCCGCGCTCCTCCTCGGGGCCCGTCTTCCACGCGTCCTCGAACACCTCGTGCGCGTGGAAGGGCCGCCCCGCGTCCAGCAGGGCCTGCGCCTCGTCGACGGACTCCCCGGGTGTGCGGACCACACCCTCCGGCTGCCGGTCCACGCCATCGGCCCCGTACGGCAGGGGCCGCCCGAGCCCGTCGCGCGGCCGCTGGTTGCGGGCCCGGCCCGCCGCGTCACGGTCCCGGTCGCGGCCACGGTCGTACGGTCCAGGTGCAGTGCTCATACGGCGATTGTCGCGCGAAGCTGACGGCGGTCACCGGGGAACGGAGCACCCTCGAATGTGGGGTAGAGTTCTTCTTGTGATCACGCGGGGCACCGCGCAGAACACACCGGGACGTGGCGCAGCTTGGTAGCGCACTTGACTGGGGGTCAAGGGGTCGCAGGTTCAAATCCTGTCGTCCCGACTCGTAAGAGTCGTGGTTCAAGGGCCGCATCAGAGAAATCTGATGCGGCCCTTGGGCGTTGTCGGGGGGTCTTGAGCGTTGCCGAGGGCCGGTTGAGGGCCGGTTGAGGGCCGGTCGAGGGTCAGTTGGCGGGCCGGGTCATGCGTTCCATGCGTCGCAGTACTCGATGTGGATCTCCCGCGCGTTGCCGAGGACGCCGTCGTTCGAGTGGAGTTCCGTGCAGAAGTGCGGGTAGTTCGGGTGGACGGGGACGTAACCGGGGCCGTGGCGGGCGACGTCGAGGAAGTGCCGTGCGGTGTCCCTGAACACCTTGGCGCTGCCGGTCATGAACAGGGTCTCGGCGTGGCGGTGCTGGTGGAACAGGTCCCGGTTCTCCCGATGGTGCCGACCGTGGTGGCCGACCGGGGCAGCGCTCGCGAGGGACGGGTCGGGCAGCGTGACGGTCCGCGGCCGGCCCGGGCCGAGACGGTTGCGGAGCTCTTTCCAGCGTGCGGGGGCGAACTGCAGCGAGTGGTGCAGCAGCACGAGATCGAGCCGATGTGCCGCGTGCTCCGGCAGTGCGCGGGAGGGCAGCGGGTTGCGGCGCATCGGCAGGTGGATCAGCGCGCGCGGTGACGTGGCGGCGAGTGTCCACAGGCCGCCGAGGCGGCGTGCGGCGTCCTCGTCGAGGTAGGCGTCCAGGTGCCGGTCGTGGTCGATGAGCGCCGCGCGGGACAGGGGCCCGGCGGGGCGGATCACCTTGAACTCCGTTGCCCCGAGGCGCGCGTGGTGGAGGGTGAGGGGAAGTCTCATGGGGTCCACGGGGCCCTAATGCGCCGCGAGCCTCTCCACGAGACCGATCCCGCGGGCCAGCAACTCCCGCTCCTCGCCCGTCAATTCCGCCTCGATCGCCCGCGCGAGCCAGTCCGCCCTGCGCCCCCGCTCCTCCTCCAGCAGCGTCTGCCCCGCGGCGGACAGCTCGACCAGGCTCTTGCGGCCGTCGGTCGGATGCGCCCGGCGGGTGATCAGCCCCTGCTCCATGAGCAGTCCGACGGCTCGGGCCATGGACTGCGGGCGCACGCGCTGGGCGGCGGCCAGTTCGCTGGTGGTCATCGCGCCGCCGCGGTCCAGCGCGCCGAGGACGGCCACCTGACCGAACGGCATCTGGTCCTCGAGCTTCACGCGCCGCGTGAGCTTTCCCATCGCGGTGCGCAGTTCGGCCGCGACGGCGGCGGATTCCGGAAGGGGCATACCGCACCTTAACGCAGCGCGGCTGCACAGAGCCGCTGCGCAGCCCGACTGTACAGCAGGACTGTGCAGCTGAACTGAACAGCACAACTACACAGCACAACTGCACAGCACTGCTGTAGAGTGTCGCTGCCGGGTCCAGCGCCACCGTCGCCGCAGCCGAACCCGGCACGCATGCGACAACGGGAAGGGCTCCCATGACCGCCATCACCACCGTCACCGGCCGCCGCGTCCTCGACAGCAGGGGCAACCCCACCGTCGAAGTGGACGTGGAGCTTGCGGACGGATCCATCGGCAGGGCCGCGGTTCCCTCCGGCGCCTCGACCGGCGCCCGCGAGGCCGTCGAACTCCGCGACGGCGACCGGGACCGGTGGCACGGCAAGGGCGTCGACCAGGCGGTACGCCACGTCAACACGGAACTCGCGGCCGCCGTCGTCGGTCGCGAGGCCGAGGACCAGGCCGGCCTCGACGCCGCCCTCGTCACCACGGACGGCACCCCCGCCAAGTCCCGGCTCGGCGCCAATGCGATCCTCGGGATCTCCCTGGCCACCGCCAAGGCCGCGGCCGCCGCCCACCGCCTGCCGCTGTACCGCTACCTCGGCGGCTCCGGCGCCCGGCTGCTTCCCGTACCGATGATGAACATCGTCAACGGCGGCGCGCACGCCGACAATCCGCTGGACTTCCAGGAGTTCATGATCGCCCCGATCGGCGCGGAGACCTTCGCCGAGGCCGTGCGGATGGGCTCCGAGATCTTCCACACCCTGCGCCGCGACCTCCTTGCCGCCGGGCACTCCACGGGCGTGGGCGACGAGGGCGGCTTCGCGCCCGCCCTGCGTACCGCCGAAGAGGCCCTCGACTTCGTCGTCGCCGCCGTCGAGCGCACCGGGTACCGGCCGGGCACGGACATCGGCCTGGTCATGGACCCGGCGTCGTCCGAGTTCTTCCGCGACGGGGGCTACGACTACGCCGGGGAAGGGGTGCGGCGCACACCCGCCGAACACGCCGATTATCTGGTCAAGTTGATCGACTCCTACCCCGTCGTGTCGATCGAGGACCCGATGGCCGAGGACGACTGGGCGGGATGGCGGGACCTGACCGCGCGGGTCGGCGCGCGCTGCCAGCTCACCGGTGACGACGTGTTCTGCACGAACGAGACGATCCTGCGCGAGGGCATCGCCTCCGGCGTCGCCAACTCGGTCCTGGTGAAGGTCAACCAGATCGGCACCCTGACGGAGGCCCTGGCCACCGTCGATGCCGCGCACCGGGCGGGCTACACCGTCGTCATGTCGCACCGCTCGGGCGAGACCGAGGACACGACGATCGCCGACCTCGCCGTCGCCACGGGCTGCGGCCAGATCAAGACCGGCTCGCTGTCCCGTTCCGACCGCACCGCCAAGTACAACCAACTCATCCGCATCGAGGAGCAGTTGGGCGACAGCGCTCGCTATGCGGGCTCGGCGGCGCTGCGCCGCCGCTGAGGCCCGTCCGCCGTGCCATTACCGTGGTGTCCCATGCATGTACGAGGAGTGGATCCGCGGGACACCGCCTGGGAGCACGATGACGCCGTCTACCGGGCGTATTTCTGGGACAAGGCGCAGGGGGCATCGGACGAGTACGAGGTGACCGGTGCCGATGTCGAGGAAGTGCTGGCCTGGGTCCGCGCCAGGGCGGCGGGGACGGGCTCGGCCTACACGCTGTACGCGCGCGTCATGGACGGGGGCAGGCCCGGTCTTGTCCGCCTCGGTGGCGTGGCGGGCGACCCGTTCGCCTGACGTCTGACCGTGATGGTGTGGGGCTCACCGGATGCCGGTGGGCCCCGCACCTCTTTGTCGTCGCACGGTGCGCCGCGCGCCCCCAACGGGTGCCGAAATCAGGCACAAACTGTCCGAACTTGTCGCAGGAACGGTGACCTTGGGACGTGACCTAGGCAATCCCGTGGCGAACCCTGGCGAATGGTCGTAGCCGCGGGGATCGCGGGCCGCCCCGCGATAGCCTCCGCTGCAGAAGCCCAGGCCTGTCTCTCAACGCCCCTTCTGGTCCGTGTGACGTCACGCGCAGCAGGAGGGACCACGAGAGACAGGAGGTGGGTTCGATGGACCAGTCGGAAGTGCCGGAGTGGTTCCGGCGACATCGGTGGTGGATCCAGCTGGTGCTGGACGCCGCGGCCGTGGCTGGGGTGATCGTGGGGTGTCTTGTGCCGTTCCTGAACTGACGGCGCATGCGTGGCGATCCGGTCGGCGGGCTCATGAAACGGGCCCGGCCGCTGAGTAATCGACCGGGCCCGCCACCCGCGCGACCGGCCCGGCCCCCGGGTGCATCCGGGGGCCGGGCCTCCGTCACGTCGGGAGACCTGGGTGCGTCCCCGCGCGGAAGAGGAATCCGTGAAGCAGGCGGGGGCTGCTGTGAGGGGTTCCCGTCAAATGTAGCGGCAGCTTGATCGGGGGCCCCCGCGGGCCGCTCGGCAGCGACCTGCGTTAGCCATCGTTAACCTCCTTGCGTCGCAGGTCAAGCGCGCCGAAGGTAGCGAAACCTGGCGAACTCCGCGATCTTGGCAGGCGTCCGTCCTGCGCCGGTCCGCAGGGCCATACTGTGCGGATGGCTGTCGTCGTCGTGGGCGCGGGACCGGCCGGGCTGACCCTGGCCCATGTCCTGCGGGCCGCCTCCGTGGACTGCGTGGTGCTCGAGGCGGAGAGCAGGGAATTCATCGAACGGCGGCCCCGCGCGGGCTTCCTGGAGGAGTGGGCGGTGCGTGCCCTCGCGGAGCGCGGACTCGCCGGACCGCTGCTGGAACGCGCGCAGGTGCACACGGAGTGCGAGTTCCGCGGCGCGGGCGAATGCCACAGGTTCCGCTACGCCGAGATATCCGGGCACCGCCATTTCGTCTATCCCCAGCCCCTGTTGGTGACCGACCTCGTGCGCGCGTACGCGGACCGCGCGGGCGGCGACATCCGCTTCGGCGTACGCGACGTGGCACTCCACGACACGGACACGGACCGGCCCGCCGTGTCGTACACGGACCCCGAGACGGGGGAACGGCAGCGCGTCGACGGCGTGGCCGTCGCGGGCTGCGACGGGGCGCGCGGTGTCACGCGGGCCTTCGTGGGGGACGGCCGCGCGAGCGTCGCGCGGCACGACTACGGCATCGGCTGGCTCGCGCTGCTCGCCGAGGCGCCGCCGTCCAGCGACTGCGTCGTCTTCGGCCTCCATCCGCGCGGCTTCGCCGCCCACATGGCCCGCAGCCCGCAGGTGACCCGCTACTACCTGGAGTGCCCGCCGGGCGACGACCCGGACAACTGGCCGCACGCACGCGTGTGGTCGGAGCTGCGCGCCAGGCTTGCGGCGGCGGGGGCGCCGCCGCTCACCGAGGGGCGGCTGATCGAGAAGCGCGTCCTGGACATGCACAACTACGTCGTGGAGCCCATGGCGTACGGGCGGTTGTATCTCGCGGGCGATGCCGCGCACCTCGCCGCGCCGATCGCCGCGAAGGGCATGAACCTCGCGCTGCACGATGCGCTGCTGCTCGGCGACGCGCTCGTCTCCTTCTGTACGACGGGCGACGAACGCGGCCTGCGCGGCTACTCGGCGGCCGCGCTGCGCCGGGTGTGGCAGTACCAGGAGTTCTCGCAGTGGTTCTCGGAGGTGCTGCACGGGGCGTCGTCCGGCGACCCCTTCAAGGCGGGCACCGCGGCGGCCCGGCTGCGCAGGCTGCTCGGCTCACCGACCGCCGCGGCCGCCTTCGCCGACCTCTACATCGGCAAGGAGGCCGACAGCTGAGCCGACTGGCGGGCTCAGTCCGGTGACGTGTGCCGGTGCCGCGCCCAGGCGGGAAGCGCGAACCAGCACAGCAGGTACCAGGCGACCACGCCGGACACCAGCCAGGGCACGGTGGAGTCGTGGGTGGCGACCCGCAGTACGAGCAGCAGCGCCGCCGTCAGCGTGCCGAGGAGCAGGACGAGGCCCGCCATGGTGAGGCGCGACGCCCAGGCCACGGCCTGCGGCTTGATCCGGCGGCCCGACACGATGCGGTGGAAGGACACGGGGGCGACCAGGGCGCCGGTCGCGGACGCGCCGAGGACGACCGTCACGATGTAGATCGTCCGGTCCGTGTCGCTCAGCTCCGTGAAGCGCGGCGTGAAGGCGACCGTGAGGAGGAAGCCGAACAGGATCTGCACCCCGGTCTGCGCCACCCGCACTTCCTGGATCAGATCGCCCCAGCGCCGGTCGGCGCGCTCCTCCGGCGTCTCGTTGCGGCCGCGGGGCCGCGCGGGTTCGGTCGGCTCCGCGCCGGGCACGTCAGCCCTCCGTGTCGGAGGGGCCGTACCAGACCGTCGTGGCGTTGCAGAACTCGCGGATGCCGTGTCCCGCCAACTCCCTTCCGTACCCGGAGCGTTTGACTCCGCCGAAGGGCAGGCCGGGGTGGGACGCGGTCATGCCGTTGAAGAAGATGCCGCCCGCCTGGAGGTCCCGCACACAGCGCTCCACCTCCGCGTCGTCGCGGGTCCACACGTTGGAACTCAGCCCGAACGGCGTGTCGTTGGCGAGGGCCACCGCCTCGTCCAGGTCCGCCACGCGGTAGAGCGAGGCCACCGGGCCGAACGCCTCCTCGCGGTGGATGCGCATGCCCGGGGTGACGTCGGCGAGGACGGTGGGGGAGTAGTACCAGCCCCGCTCCCGCTCCTTGGGGCGCTGTCCGCCGCAGAGCGCGGCGGCGCCCTGGGCCAGCGCGTCGTCGACGAGCTCTTCCAGGTCGTCGCGTCCGGCCTCACTGGCGAGCGGGCCGACGTCGGTGTCCTCGTCCATCGGGTCGCCGACCGTCAACTCCCGCATCCCGGCGACGAACCGGTCGCGGAAGGCGTCGTAGACGTCGGCGTGCACGATGAAGCGCTTGGCGGCGATGCAGGACTGCCCGTTGTTCTGCACGCGGGCGGTCACCGCGGTCGCGGCGGCGCGGTCGATGTCGGCGCTCGGCAGCACCACGTACGGATCGCTGCCGCCCAGTTCCAGGACGGTCTTCTTGATCTCGTCGCCCGCGGCCGAGGCCACCGCGCGGCCCGCGGGCTCGCTGCCGGTCAGGGTCGCCGCCGCCACCCGGTCGTCCCGCAGGATGGCATCGACGGCGCCGGAGCCGACGAGCAGCGTCTGGAAGCAGCCGTCGGCGTATCCCGCGCGGTGGAAGAGGTCCTCCAGGTAGAGGGCGGTCTGGGGCACGTTCGACGCGTGCTTGAGCAGGCCGACGTTGCCCGCCATCAGGGCGGGCGCGGCGAAGCGCACCACTTGCCAGAGCGGGAAGTTCCACGGCATCACGGCGAGGACGGCGCCGAGCGGGCGGTAGCGCACGACGGCCCGGGACGCCCCGGAGTCCGTCACGTCCGCCTGCGCGGGCCGCTCGTCCGCGAGGAGCCGCTCGGCGTGGTCGGCGTACCAGCGCATCGCCTTGACGCACTTGGCCGCCTCGGCCCTGGCCGCCTTGACGGGCTTGCCCATCTCCGTCGTCATCGTGCGGGCGATGTCGGCCGTGTCCTCCTCCAGGAGGTCGGCGGCCCGGTGGAGGAGCCCGGCGCGCTCGGCGAAGGACGTGGCGCGGTGGCCCGCGAACGCGGCGTCGGCGGCCGCGAGGCGCTGCTCGATCCCGGCGGCCGTCAGCGGCTCGAAGGTCCTGAGTGTCTCGCCGGTTGCGGGATTGACGGTGGCGATGGGCATGCCGTTCCTCCTCGGGGTGCGTGCTGCGGCCCGGGACCGGGTTCCCTTGTCCTTCGACCCTGAACCGGCGGCGGCACCTGCGCAAGGCGGCGGACGGGCCTACAGGCCGAGGTCGCTGAGCCCCGGGTGGTCGTCGGGGCGGCGGCCGAGCGGCCAGTGGTAGTGGCGCTCGGACTCCTCGATCGGCAGGTCGTTGATGCAGGCGTGCCGGGCGCGCATCAGACCGTCGTCGTCGAACTCCCAGTTCTCGTTGCCGTACGAGCGGTACCACTGGCCGGAGTCGTCGTGCCATTCGTAGGCGAAGCGCACCGCGATGCGCCGGCCGTCGTGGGCCCACAGCTCCTTGACGAGCCGGTAGTCGAGCTCGCGGGCCCACTTGCGGGACAGGAAGGCGACGATGGCGTCGCGCCCGGTGACGAACTCCGCGCGGTTGCGCCAGCGGGAGTCCGCGCTGTAGGCGAGGGCGACCTTCTCGGGGTCGCGGCTGTTCCAGCCGTCCTCGGCCAGGCGGACCTTCTCGATCGCGGTCTCGCGGGTGAAGGGCGGGACGGGGGGCCGGGCGGCGGTGGGCATGGCGCTCTCCTCGGTGGCGGTGGTACGGGCGACGGTCTGTGGAGAACGAGCGTTCTCCGGCGGCGGATGCCACGATAGGAGAACGCTCGTTCTCGCGCAACGGTGCGGGCGCTTCCGGGTGCGTAGTAGGGTCGGAGAACGTACGTTCTCGACCGGAGGAGCGGCTCCATGGAGCACACCGAAGCGGAGACCAGACTCCTCGACGCCGCCGAGGGGCTCTTCTACGAACGCGGCATCCAGGCGGTCGGCATGGACCAGGTGCGCACCGCGTCGGGCGTCTCGCTCAAGCGGCTCTACCAGGTCTTCCCCTCGAAGTCGGAGCTGGTCCGCGCCTGCCTCGAACGGCGCGACCGCCGCTGGCGCGAGCGCCTCGCCGCCCATGTGGACGGCACGGAGGGCGCCGAGGAGCGCGTCCTCGCGGTCTACGACTGGCTGTACGAGTGGTTCACCGAGCCGGACTTCCGCGGCTGCGCCTTCATCAACTCCTTCGGTGAACTCGGCGCGGTGGACCCGGCGGTGGCCGACACCGTACGGGCGCACAAGGCCGCGTTCCGGGAGTACCTTGCGGGTCTGGTGGCGGACGCGGGCGGATCCGAGCGGGCCGTCGGCCCGCTGGTGCTGCTCGCCGAGGGCGCCATGACGACCGCCGCGATCTCCGGTTCCCCCGAACCGGCACGTCAGGCGCGCCTCGGTGCGGCCCAACTGCTGGCCACGGCGTAGGCTTCGAGCTTTCGGTACGAGGAGGGGCGATGGCGAAGACGTACCGCTTGAACGCCGGTACGCGCATGATCAACCGGGTGTTCCACACGATGACCCGGTTCGGGATCGGCAAGGCGTACCGGCACAACCTGACCGTGCGCGGCAGGAAGTCCGGGCGCCTGTACGTCACTCCGGTCGACGTGATGACGTCCGGCGGCGAGCGCTGGGTCGTGGCCGCCTACGGGGTGAGCAACTGGGTGCGCAACGCCCGCGCGGCCGGGGAGATCGGGCTCAGCCGCGGCGGCAGGTCGGAGAGCGTGCGCGTGGTCGAGCTCGGGCCCGAGGAGAGCGCGCCGGTGCTCCGCCAGTACTGGCGCGAAGTGCCCGTCACGCGGCCCTACTTCGACGTGACCGGCGCGTCGACGGACGAGGAGTTCGCCGCGGAGGCGGCGCGGCATCCGGTGTTCCGGCTGGAGCCGGTGGCGTGATGGTGCCGGTGGCGTGATGGCGCCGTCGGCGTGAAGTGCCGGGCGGGCCCGTGGAGTCGGGCCCCCCGGGCCCCCCCGGGGGCGGGGACGTCCGGGGGGGGGGGGGTCTAGATCACAAGGTAGACCCCCGCGTGGTGGCCCGGATCAGGGGGT
>NZ_JBHYJI010000020.1:79460-94962 GCF_042740435.1 Streptomyces sp. NPDC059002
GGTTGGGGGGGGGGTTGGGGGGGGGGGGGTGGGGGGGGTCGGGGGGGCGGGGGGGCCGGGCTCGCCCCCCCCCCCGCCCCGCCGGGAGGCTGGAACGTCAGGGGTCGAGGGGTTCAGCAGCTCAGGTTCGACCCCGGCGTGGTCCCCAGGATCTGGGTGAACGCCTTGTAGCGGTCGATGCGGCTCTGGACCTGCGCGGGGTTGCCGCCGTTGCACTCCAGGGTGCCGTTGATGGCGCGGATGGTCTCGCCGAAACCGGCGCCGTTGACCATGGCGTTGTGCGGGGTCATCGTGCCGGGGCCGCTCTGGGTGTTCCAGTACCAGAGGCCGGTCTTCCAGGCGATCGCCGGGTTCTGCTCGACCAGGTACGGGTTGTTGAGGAGGTCGATGCCGAGCGCGTCGCCCGCGGCCTTGTAGTTGAAGTTCCAGCTGAGCTGGATCGGGCCGCGGCCGTAGTAGGCGGCCTGTCCGGCCGGGCAGCCGTAGGGCTGGGTCTTGTCGCAGTAGTGCGGGTAGTTGCTCTGGTTCTGCTCGACCACGTACTTCAGGCCACCCGTCTCATGGCTGACGTTGGCGAGGAACGCCGCCGCCTCCTGGCGCTTGACGGTGTCGCTGCCGGTGTTCGCGAAGCCGGGGTAGGCGCTGATCGCGTCGGTCAGGCCCTTGTACGTGTAGAACGGGTTCCGGCTCGGGAACATCTGGTTGAACTGCGCCTCGGTGACGAGGAATCCGGACGGGTCGGGGTCGCCCGGGTCCGTGCCGCCGCCGCAGGCGCCCGCGTCCGCCCAGACCTCGGAGCGGCCGGGGGTCTCGTTCTGGGTCCACCACTTGGCGGTCCAGTTGTGTCCGTTGTACGAGGCGGAGTTGCCGCCCGTGTAGACGGACGAGGAGCTCCATGGCGCGGCGCATGCGGCGGCGGACGCCGTCGTGGCGGCCGGACCCAGGACGATCATCGCGCCGAGGGCGGCCAGCGCGGCCGCGAAGCCGGTGATTCGTTTGATCATGCCAACTCTCCTTAAGGGCGGGACGGGGGAGGGCCCGGCGCCGCCATGGGGATGCCGGTGACTCAAGCGAAAGTGGTCTGAACCTGTCAAGGTCTAGACCAGGGGTGGAATCGTGCGCTTCGGCGGCCGAGAGGCGTGTTCGCTGTGCATTCGCCGGGCAAATCCCGCTCTCAACAGGGTTGATTCCGCGGTGACTTCACGCCTGGAGCGGGTCCGGGCTCGCCCGGCGTCCAAGGTAAAGCCTGCGGGGCGTCCAGCATGCGGACCGGCCTCGGTGCGGTGGCGGTGCCGTTTGACTCTCGAAACATGGGATGTTCCCATGTTTGCCGAAGCTCAGGAGAGAAGAAGCCCAAGAGAGAAGGTGCCGACCCATGCCGCTGCGCAGTGCCGCACGGACCAACCTCGTCGACCTGGTCATCGCGCAGATGGAGAGCCTGATCTCCGACGGCGAGTGGCGGGTCGGCGAGAAGATCCCGGCCGAACCGCTGCTCGTGGAGCAGCTCGCCGTGGGCCGCAACACCGTGCGGGAGGCCGTCCGCGCGCTCGTGCACACGGGCATGCTGGAGCCCCGGCAGGGCGACGGCACCTATGTGCGGGCGAACAGCGACTTCGGCGCGGCCGTGCAGCGCAGGCTGCGCCGTGCGGGCGCCCTTGAGGCGTACGAGGTGCGGGCCTCCCTGGAGCGGGACGCCGCGCGCCATGCCGCGACGCGCCGCACGGACGACGACCTCACCGCCCTGCGGGCCGCCCTCGCCGAACGCGACCGCGCCTGGCGCAGCGGCGACATCGCCGCGTTCATCGACGCGGACGTGGCCTTCCACCGCACGGTCGCCGACGCAGCGCACAACAGCGTCCTCGCCGAGCTGTACGGACACCTCAGCGACGCCCTGCGCGAGACGCTGCAGTCCGTCGTCGCCGCTCCCGTGCCCGACTCCGTACGGCACCAGCTCGACGCCCACGAGGCGATCGTCGACGCCATCGAGGCGCGCGATCCGCAGGCCGCGGAGGCCGCGGTGCTCGCCCATCTCGCCGAGGGCATGGCCGCGCTGCGCGACCAGCCGCAGGACGGCCCCGACGCCGACGCGCACACCGGCGGAGCAGCTCATGCCTGAGAAGAACGGGTCCGTCGCCGAGGCGCGGACCGACAGCGGCATAGGGGTGGGCGCCGCTACCGGCACCCCCGGCCAGGCCCCCGCCCCGACCGGAATCGCCGGACGCCGCGCCCTCTGTCTGGCCGTCGGCGTCGTCCTGCTCGCCCTCAATCTGCGCCCCGCCCTCGTCGCCGTCTCGCCGCTCGCCGACACCATCCGCGACGACAGCGGCATGTCGGCCGCCGCCACCAGCCTGCTCACCGCGCTGCCGCTGCTCTGCTTCGGCCTGCTCGCCCCCGTCGCGCCCCGCCTCGGCATGGAGCGTGCGCTGCTCGGCACCATGGCGCTGATCTGCGCGGGCACCGCCCTGCGCATGCTCGACTCGGTGGTCGCGCTGTTCGCGGGCACCGTCGTGATCGGCGCGGGCATCGCCGTGGCCAACGTCCTGCTGCCCGGTCTGATCAAGCGCGACTTCCCCGCCAAGGCCGGACTGATGACCGGCCTGTACTCGATGTCGCTGTTCGGCGGCGCCGCGCTCGCGGCCGGTGTCACCCTGCCCGTGCAGCAGGCGAGCGGCATGAACTGGCGGACCACCCTGGCCTGTTGGGGCGCGCTCGCGGTGATCGCGCTGCTCGTCTGGCTGCCGCAGATCCGGTCGCGTACGCGGGTGGGCGCGGCGGCCGCGCGGCAGGCGGCGCATCCCGTACGCGGCCAGTGGCGCTCCCCGCTGGCCTGGCAGGTCACCGCGTACATGGGGCTCCAGTCCCTCAACTACTACGCGGCGGCCGCCTGGTTGCCGACCGTGTTCCAGGACGCGGGGCTGAGCGCGGGCGACGCCGGGTGGATGCTCTCCTTCTCCTCGCTGCTCGGCATCGCGGGCTCGTTCATCGCCCCGGTCGTCGTGGGCGGGCGGCTGCGCTCGGGCACCCTCGCCGTGCTCGGCGCGGTGCTGTGCGCGCTCGGCTTCGCGGGACTGCTCGCCGCACCGGTCGGCGGCGCCTATCTGTGGATGGTGCTGCTCGGCCTCGGCCAGGGCGCGGCCATCAGTCTGGCGCTGCTCTTCATCGTGCAGCGGGCGCCCGACGCGCGGCACGCGGCGCAGCTGTCCAGCATGGCCCAGTGCTTCGGCTACATCCTCGCGGCGACCGGCCCCACCCTCCTCGGCGCGGTCCACGACGCCTCGCACAGCTGGACGGTGCCGCTCGTGCTGCTCCTCGTACTCCTCGTCCCGCAGGTCGTGGTGGGTATCGGTGCGGCACGGGACCGTCATGTGGCGGGCATCGGCTGACGCCTGCTCGGGCAGGATGCACCCGGTGCGGTTCTTCACGGCGCACCGTGTCGGATCGAGAAGGGTGCAGCGATGACGGATTCGACCCACGGGCGGCTCGTGGTCTCACGGGCGACGCTCGACGACTGGCGTGTGGTGACCGGGTGGGCGGCGGACGAGGGATGGAACCCCGGTCTCGTCGACGCCCCCTCGTTCTTCGCGCAGGATCCCGAGGGATTCTTCGTGGGCCGCGTCGACGGGGAGCTGGTCTCCGCGGTCTCCGTCGTCAACTACGGGGAGCGGTACGCCTTTCTGGGCTTCTACCTCGTCAGGCCCGGCCTGCGCGGCAAGGGCTTCGGCCTCGCCACCTGGCGGGCCGGTCTCGCGCACGCGGGCGACCGGACCGTGGGCCTGGACGGCGTGCCGGACCAGCAGGACAACTACCGCCGTTCCGGCTTCACATGGAAGCACGGCACCCTGCGCTATCTGGGCCGGCTGACCGCCGTCGACGTGCCCGACCGGTACGTCAGGCCCGTCGAGGCCGCGGGGTTCAAGGCCCTCATGGCGTACGACAGTGCCTGCGTCCCGGCCGACCGGCCGCGTTTCCTGGAGTCCTGGCTCGCGGCGCCGGGCCACCGCGCGCTCGCCCGCATCGTCGACGGACGGCTGACCGGGTACGGCGTGATCCGTCCGGGACGCGACGCCCGGCGGGTCGGGCCGCTGTTCGCCGACACCCGGGCCGACGCCGAGGCGCTCCTGGACGCGCTGGCCGTCGACGCGGACGGCACGCCCGTCGCCATCGACGTGCCGGAGAACAACCCGGAGGCCGTCGCCCTCGCCGAGGCGCGCGGCATGAAGCCCACGTTCGACACGGCCCGCATGTACACGGGCCCGGTCAGGGACTTCACCCAGGAGCGGGTGTTCGGGGTCACCACGCTCGAACTCGGGTAGCCGCGGGGGCCGGGCGGTCGTACGGGGACGGCCGCCCGGAAAGTGTTGACCTGAAGTTTGGTTGAGGTCCTAACGTTCCCTGCATGAGCATGGAAACCACGGCCTGGACCCAGCTGCACAGCGTCCTGACGGCCCAGGACGACCGCCGGCCCTTCGCCCGCGCCACGCTGCGCCGCATCGGCGCCTTCGCACGGCCCCATCGTCGGCGCATCTGGCAGTTCGTGCTGCTGAGCGTCGTCACCGCACTGCTCGCCGTGGCAACTCCCGTACTGGCGGGCAATGTCGTCAACGCCATCGTCACCGGCGCCGAGTCCGGGACCGTGGTGCGCTACGCCCTGCTCATCGCTGTGATCGCGCTCGCCGAGGCCGGAATCGGGCTGCTCGCCCGCTGGCTCTCGTCGAACCTCGGCGAGGGCCTCATCCTCGATCTGCGGACCGCCGTCTTCGACCACGTACAGCGCATGCCCGTCGCCTTCTTCACCCGCACCCGCACGGGCGCCCTCGTCAGCCGCCTGAACAACGACGTGATCGGCGCGCAGCGGGCGTTCAGCAACACGCTCTCCGGCGTGGTGGGCAACGTCGTGACGCTCGTGCTCACGCTGGCCGTGATGCTCACCCTTTCGTGGCAGATCACGCTGCTCGCCCTCGTGCTCCTGCCGGTCTTCATCGTGCCCGCCCGCCGCATGGGCTCCCGGATGGCCCGCTTGCAGCGCGAGGCCGCGCACCACAACGCCGCGATGGGCACGCGGATGACCGAGCGGTTCTCCGCGCCCGGCGCCACCCTCATCAAGCTCTTCGGGCGGCCCGGCGACGAGTCCGACGAGTTCGCCGCCCGGGCCCGCCGGGTGCGGGACATCGGCGTACGCACCGCCATGGCCCAGTACACGTTCATCACCGCGCTCACCCTCGTCTCCGCCCTTGCGCTCGCGCTCGTCTACGGCCTCGGCGGCTACTTCGCCCTGGAGGGCACGCTGGAGGCGGGCGCCGTGGTGTCCCTCGCGCTGCTGCTCACCCGGCTGTACGCGCCGCTGACGTCCCTGGCGGGCGCCCGGGTCGAGGTCATGAGCGCCCTCGTCAGCTTCGAGCGGGTCTTCGAAGTGCTCGACCTGAAGCCGCTGATCGAGGAGAAGACCGACGCCGTACCGGTGCCCGACGGCCCGGTCGCCGTCGAGTTCGAGAACGTCCGCTTCGGCTACCCGGCCGCCGACAAGGTCTCCCTCGCCTCCCTCGAAGAGGTCGCGTCGCTCGACACCCGCGGCGGCGACGAGGTGCTCCACGGACTCTCCTTCCGCGCCGAGCCGGGACAGACCGTCGCGCTCGTCGGCTCGTCGGGCGCGGGCAAGTCGACCATCGCGCAACTGCTTCCGCGGCTGTACGACGCGGACTCGGGCGTCGTACGCATCGCAGGAGTCGACGTACGCGACCTGTCCGCGGAATCGATGCGGGCCACGCTCGGCATGGTCACGCAGGACGGCCACCTCTTCCACGAGTCCGTCCGCGCCAATCTGCTCCTCGCCAGGCCCGACGCGACCGAGGACGACCTGTGGGACGTGCTGGGCCGGGCCCGGCTCGACGACCTGGTGCGCTCGCTGCCCGACGGCCTCGACACCGTGGTCGGCGAGCGCGGCTACCGGCTCTCCGGCGGCGAACGCCAGCGCATGACCATCGCGCGCCTGCTGCTCGCCCGGCAGCGCGTCGTGATCCTCGACGAGGCGACGGCGCATCTGGACAACACCTCGGAGGCCGCCGTCCAGGAAGCCCTCGGCGAGGCCCTGGCGGGCCGCACCGCCGTGGTGATCGCCCACCGCCTGTCCACCATCCGGTCCGCCGACCAGATCCTGGTCGTCGAGGCGGGGCGCATCGTGGAACGCGGCACGCACGAGGAACTCCTCGACCAGGGCGGGCGCTACGCGGAGCTGTACCGCACGCAGTTCGCCAAGGGCGCGGAGGCCGGGGAGACCGAGGCGGTCGAGGAGGTCGTCGGGGCGGCCTGAGCCGAGCGCGGCCCGTACCGGCACCGGAGATCGACCCGGTGCCGGTACGGGCCGTTTCACAAGATCGCGAAGCCCACAGACGTCCACCAGGAGTTCATTGGTTCCCCACCAACCACACACCCGCCCGTGAGAGAAACCTCCCATGTGCGATGACGAGTTGATACCGCCGAGCGCGGACATGACCGAGGACGAGTGGCTGCGGGCCGACCCGTCCCTCGGCGAAGGACCCGTGGGGCAGCGGGTCCGGGAGATGCGGGCGCTGCGGCGGCGCTCCGTGCTCGGCGGTGTGGTGGCGGGCGCGGCGGCCCTCGCGGTGCTGCCCGGACAGACGCCCGCGGCGGCGGTGGCCCGCACACAGGAACCGGGGAAGTTCCCGCTGCCGACCGGGCCGAACCGGGCGGGGGAGTACGCGGTCCTGCTCACCGGCGACGCCGGCACGGGCGAGGAGGCCCAGCACGCGGTGGCCGCCGCCGCGCGCGAGGTGTGCCGGGCCCAGGGCGTGCGCCTCGCCGTCGGCCTCGGCGACAACATCTACGAGAACGGTCCCGAGTCCGACCACGACTCCGAGTTCCGCACCAAGTTCGAGGACCCCAACTCCGGCCTGGACATGCCCTGGCTGATGGTCCTCGGCAACCACGACTGCTCCGGCCTCATCCCCGGCAGCGGCGGCGACCCCTCGCGCGGCGACCGCGAGGTCTCGTACGCCAGGAACTCGCCCCGCTGGTACATGCCGAGCCGCTACTACAACGTGGCGCTGCCCTCCGCCGAGCACGGCCACGGCGACCCGCTGGTGGAGTTCTTCGCACTCGACACCAACCCCGTCACCTCGTACGTCGTCCAGGTCGACCCGCACTACTGGTGGAACGGCCCGTACATGCGCGAGCAGCGCGCCTGGCTCGACGGCGCGCTCAAGGCGTCGCGGGCCCGCTGGAAGATCGTCCTCGGCCACCACCCGTACCTGAACAACGGCAAGCACGGCAGCGCCGGTTCGTACGACGGATTCGTGATCGGCAACTACACCAGCGGCATCCACCTCAAGGAGCTGTACGAGGAGGTGGTGTGCGGGCGCGCCGACCTGATCCTGTCCGGGCACGACCACACGCTGCAGATCCTGGAGCCCACCGCCCGCACCGGCGGCACCCGGCAGATCGTCTGCGGCGCCGCGGCCAAGGCCGGTGACGGGAAAGCCCACTTCGGGCACCCGTCGACCTGGCAGAACTTCGCCGACCACGGCTTCATGCTCCTGAAGGTGTCCGACCGGGCGATGACCGTGGAGGCGTACACCGTCGACGTCGCCACCCGCAAGGCGAGCCTCGCGCACCGCACACGCACCGCGACGCCGGTCACCGGGGCCCGCGTCTGACGGGCGCACGGGTCCCGGCGGGTCTTCCGGGGAGGGGCCCCGGCACCCTCCCCGGAAGGATCAAGCCAAAGGCGACGCGGGGTGGAGGCTGGAATTCCGCAGCCAGGGTTTGATCCGCTTTGCGGGGTATGAATGCGATCATGAATGCGATCATGAATGCGATCAGCGCACCCGGCCAGGACACGTCCACCCGCACCCCGGCCGTCGCCATACTGCGCCTGCTCGGCGGGTTCCAGATCTCCCAGGCCCTCTACGTCGCGGCCCGCGCCGGCATCGCCGACGAACTGCGCGACGGCGCACGGACGGTCCGCGAGGTCGCCGAGGCCACCGGGACCCGGCCCGATCTGCTGCGCAGGCTGCTGCGCAGCCTCTCCGCCGAACAGGTCTTCGCCTACGACGCGGACCAGGACTCCGTCGCGCTCGGCCCCCTCGGCCACACGCTGTGCGGCGACACCGACGAGTCCGTGCGCGACGTCGCCCTCATGTGGATGGAGACCCACTACCGGCCCTTCGCCCAGCTGTGGTCCACGCTGCACGACGGAGTCCCGGCCGCGGAACGGGAGTTGGGCAAACCGTTCTTCGACTGGCTCGGCGAGGACGCGGACCGCGTCGCGGGATTCACCTCCGCCATGGGCAACATGATGCGCGCCATCCGCCAGGACGCCCTGGACTCCCTCGACCTGGCCGACGTCCGGCACCTGGTCGACATCGGCGGCGCCGACGGAACGGCCATCGCCTCCCTCGCGGAACGCCACCCCCGGCTGCACGGCACCGTCTTCGACCTGCCGCACGTCGTCACCGCGGCGGACGCGACGCTGGCCCGCAAGGGACTCGCCGACCGGATCGGCACCAGCGGCGGCGACTTCTTCCAGGCCGTGCCCGAGGGGGCCGACGCGTACCTGGCCTGCTTCATCCTCCACGACTGGAGCGACAAGCAGAGCACACGGATCCTGGAGCGCGTCCACGAGGCCGCCGCCCCCGGCGCCCGGCTCTACTTGGTCGAGACCGTCCTCGGCCAGGGCCCCGCACCCGAGATCGCGACGATGCTGGACCTGACCATGATGGGCATGCTCGACGGCAGGGAACGCACCCTGGAGGACTGGCGCTCCCTGCTCGACGGCGCCGGATTCCGGCTCACCGGGACCGTGGAGACGGCGGGACCGATGTGCGTCCTCGAGGCGGTCAGAGTGGATTCCTGACGGCACCTGCCGCCCGGCCCCCGTGATCCACCACGTGGTGCCGGTGGACGGGCGGCAGGCCGGGCAGCAGTCCCGGCCAGACCGTGTCGATGACGTGCGCGCTCGGTGTGAACAGGGCCTGGCCCAGGGCGGGCAGGTCGCGCACCTCGTGCCACTCCCAGCGCCGGATCAGCGCCGGTTCGGTCACCTGAGGCGTACCGGTGTAAGCGGTGACGCGGACGGCGGCGGTCACCCGGGGCAAGTCGTCGACGGCGTCCATCAGGACGGCCAGCAGGCGCGCGTCATCGGCCCCGGCCTTCAGCCCCGTCTCCTCCGCGAGCTCCCGCACCGCGGCCGCGGTGAACGCCTCCCCGGGCTCGTTCTTGCCGCCCGGCAGCTCCCACGTGCCGCCCACCGACAGGCCGAGCAGCACCCGTCCCGCCGGGTCGGTGACCACGACCCCGGCCCCCGTCAGCGCGTGCGGTCTCGGCCTGCCCTTGCCGCTGAAGGCGATCCGGGCCGGGACGGGATCGCGCAGCACCAGGAAGACGAGCCCGTCCGCGTCGTACCGCTCGACCCTGCCCCAGCCCGCAGACAGCAGGCCGATCTCGTCCTCGTCGAGCGCGATGTCCCGCCTGGCCTCCGGCACGGCGTCGGCCGCCAGCGTGATCACACACAGGGCACCGCCCGGCCTGAGCCGCTCCCGCAGCCGGTTCAGGACGCGCGTACGGTCGGCGACGAACGCCAAAGAGAGCCGGAACGTGATCAGGTCGTACGCCGGATGCGGCAGCCCGGCGGGGTCGTCGCGCTCGATGTCGAACCGCAGGAAGCTCACCGTTCCGTCGGCCGTGCCCGCGGCAGCGGTGACGGCGGCGGGGGCGTAGTCGACGGCGTCGGTGCGGTAGCCGCTCGCGGCGAGATGGCGGGCCAGCTCCCCGAGGCCGCAGCCGACGTCGAGGGCGAGGCCGCCGTCCGGGGCGGGGACGTGCGCGGCGAGCAGTGCGCGTTCCCTGTCGCCGAGCGGGCGGAACGAGGAACCGCCCCGGTAGTGCGCGTCCCACTCGTCCTGCGAGGTGTATCCCACGGTCAGCTGCTCCTTGCCTCCGCGGTCTCTGCCACGCGGCGGTAGTGGTCGAGTTGGGTGATGCCGTTGTAGCCGTAGCTCTCCGGGTGGAGTTCGTAGAGGGCGACTCCGGTGACCGGAGGCAGCAGGTCCAGTGTCTCGTGGAGCAGCGCGTAGGCCCCGGTGATGAACCGGCTCTTCTCCTCGGCGCTGTTGGTGCCCGCGGTGACGCTCACCTCCACGTGCGCGCCGGTGGCCTCGCCGACGGGCCTGCCCGCGACGAAGTAGTGCCCGCCGGGGACCGTGTTGATGTGGACCGTGGTGCGGGCCGCGGACTTGCCGAGGGCGGAGACGGCCAGATCGGTGAGCCCCTCCGCGAGCGCGGTGCGGTGCGCGGCGGACAGGTCGGGGTCGGAGACGGTGACGCGGATGTACGGCATGGGATGACGCCTTCCGTGAGAAGGGGAGCGGATGCCCGCACGAGCGGGGCGCGGATGCCCCCACGAGAGGGGGCGCGGATGACCATCACCCTTTCCCGTCAGCGAAGATGGGTCCAACGCGGATCATTCATGGGCCCATGAGAGGGCCTCATGACAGGGGCCCACGGCGGGCCGGGGCGGTGAGGAGGAACCGTGGCGCTGAACCTGCCGCAGCTGCGCGCCTTCGTCGCGGTCGTCGACGCGGGCGGCTTCGGGACGGCGGCGACGGACCTCGGCCTGAGCCAGTCCGCGGTCTCGCACGCCGTCGCCGCGCTGGAACGCGCGCTCGCCGCGCCGCTGGTCGTCCGCTCGACTCCCGTACGCACCACGGCACTTGGCGACACGGTCCTGCCCCACGCCCGTGCCGCGATCGCGGCGACGGACGCGATCGCCGACGCGGCGGCCCGGCACGACGCGACGACCGGCGGCACCGTGCGCCTGGCCGCCACGCCCACCGTCTGCCAGGGGCTGCTGCCCTCGCTCCTCCAGGAGTGGTCCGAACGGCTTCCCGGCATCCAGGTCCGGGTCTTCAAGGGCAGCGGCGAGGAGATCGACGCATGGCTCGCGGGCGGGGCCGCGGACGCCGCCGTCGTGGTCGATCCGCCGCGCCCCGCCGACGGGGCCGCCGACACCGGCGTCCCGCTGGCGGTCGACTCCTTCTTCGCCCTGCTGCCGCTCGACCACCCGCTGGCGGGCGAGCCGAGCGTCCATGTCGGGGACCTCGCGGACGACCCGCTGATCCTCTCGCCCAACGGCTGCGAGCGGCACATCCGCGTCATCCACCGGCTCGGCGGCGTGACGTACTCCCTCGCCCACCGCGTACGCGACCTCGGAACGCTCATCAGCATGGTCCAGGCGGGGCTCGGCGTCTCGATCCTGCCGGAGGTCACACGGCCGCTGATCCCCGACGACCTCGTCCTGGTGCGGGTCGTCCCGCACCACAGCAGACGGCTCGTCCTGACGGGCCCCCGCGAACGCCCCTGGTCACCGGCCGTTCGGGCGCTCGTGGCCGCGCTGTAGCCGTGGCCCCGCGATGCCAATGCCGTGACCACGGCATTTACCTGTTCTCCGTACTGTCGATACACAATTGCGGGGATATCGCGATGTAGGCCCTCCATCATCGTCCCTACCCCCCCACCTCCTGTGTCTGGAAGTACCGTGCCCCTGCTCCGCCGTCCGCCTGCCCCCGGTGCGTTGCGGAGCATGTCCGTCGTCCTTGCGGCAGTGGGCCTGTCGGTGCTGCTGGGGGGATGCGCGCAGAACAAGGAGCCGCAGGGGTCCGGCCGCTCCGGTGCCGTGACCGGTCCGGTGCAGCTGTGGCCCGAACGGTCGCCCGCGCCGCCGCCGATCCCGGGCAAGGACGCCTACGGGCGGCCTTCGCCGCTCACCGGAGTGCCCGAGGTGCCGTCCGGGGACATCCGGAAACTGGACGTCCATTCCGTGGTCGCGGCGCAGCTCGCCGAGGAGGACCGGCGCGAGGAGCGGTCGTTCGGCGAGGAGACCACGAGGCAGCTCCTCGGCTGCGCCACCAAGAAGAACGCCACCAAGAAGAATTCCACCGAGAAGAAGCAGTGTCCTCTGCTCGCGCCCCAGTACCAGGACCTCACGGGTGACGGGAAGGCGGAGCTGATCCTCGGGATCGACCGCAAGGAATTCGGTCTCGCGGTGTGGGTCTACCGGCTCGACGCGGGCAAGGTGACCCGGATCCTGAACACCGGCATGGAGGAACTCTCCATCGAGGTGGCGAACGGCAAGCTGGTCGTCCGGGAACCCATGGGAGCCCCGGGGTACGAGATGCGCACCGTCTACGCCTGGGACAGCCCGCGTAGGGTCATGGAGATCGAGACGGTGGAGTACGACCGGACGTCCGACGCCGGTGCCACGGAGCCGGCACGGTGAGGGCCGGGCCCCGGCGGACCCGGGTGCGGCTGCCTTCATGGACGGGGACGCTGCACTGGAAGTGCGCGATCTTCATCACCGCCATCTGCTGCCTGCTCGCCGTGCTCCTCGGCACCCTCGTGCACGTCCAGGCCAGCGCGGACGGCGAGAGCCGGGCCCGCAAGGCGGCCCTGACCGCGCTGGAGAGCGCCGAGTCCGCGTACGCGGCGGGCGAGCCGCTCGGCCCCGACGCCGCGGTGGATCCCGCGGGCCTGCCCGCGAGCCTGCGCCGGATGGTGCTGACCCGCGAGGAGCGCGGCAGCCAGCTCGCCGAACACCGCGGCCGCCCGGTGACCTGGGCCGCCGCCCCGGTGACCGGGGGCAAGGTGCTCGCCGTCAGCCAGGACTACAGCAGCCGCGCGGCCACCGTCCGCCGCCTGGACCGGGCCATCATCGTCTCGTCGGTCGCCGCGACCGCCGTCACCCTGGTCGCCGGAATGATCGCGGTGTCCCGCCTCACCCGCAGACTGCGCCGCACCGCCCAGGTCGCCCGCCGGATCAGCGCCGGTGACCTCGGCGCCCGCGTGAACGACCCCCGCGCCCTGCGCTCCGGCCAGAACCGCGACGAGACGCTCGCGGTGGGGGCCGCGCTCGACGGGATGGCCGCCACGGTGCAGGACAAGCTGCACAGCGAGCAGCGCTTCACCGCCGACGTCGCCCACGAACTGCGCACCCCGCTGGCCGGTCTGCTCATGGCCTCCGAGCTGCTCGAACCCGGTCGCGCGACCGACATGGTGCGCAACCGCATCCACACGCTGCGCGGCCTGACCGAGGACCTCCTGGAGATCTCCCGGCTCGACGCGCGGGTGGAGCTGGCCGAGGTCGACACCCACAAGCTGGGGCAGCTGGCCGAGCACGCGGCTCGGGCCACCGGCTACGAGGTCGAGGTCACCGTCGTCCGCGACACGTACGTCCAGACCGACCGGCGCAGGCTCGAACGCGTCCTCGGCAACCTGGTCGTCAACGCCCACAAGCACGGCCGGGTGCCGGTGTCGATGAGCGTGGACGGTCCGGTCGTCACCGTACGGGACCACGGCGACGGCTTCCCGGACCATCTCCTCGACCACGGGCCGCAGAGATTCCGGAGCGAGTCCCACGACGGCAGGAAGAACGGGCACGGCCTGGGCCTGACGATCGCGCTCGGCCAGGCGCGGGTGCTCGACGGGGCCCTGGAGTTCTCCAACGCGCCCGACGGCGGGGCCGTCGCCACCCTCCGCCTCTCCGCCGCGCCACCCCCGCCGGACTGACCGGACTGACCGGACTGACCGGACTGACCGGACTGACCGGACTGACCGGCCTGCCCTGGCGCGTTCGCGCCGGTGGGGCAGGCGCCGCACTGAAGACGTTGCCCATGCGGCGTGCGCGGGCCGTGGCCGTCGTGGGAGTCTTGCCGGTGAGCCCCGAGGCCGACCCGGGGACTCATGTTGGGCTTCTGCTGATCCACCTTAGGACTGCCATGCGTCCTACCTGCATGAATGGCTAATTGATCATGTTTCGTACCATGTTCAAGTCCAAGATCCACCGCGCCACGGTGACCCAGGCCGACCTGCACTACGTGGGATCCGTCACCATCGACGCCGACCTCCTGGACGCCGCCGACCTCCTGCCCGGTGAACTCGTCCACATCGTCGACATCACCAACGGCGCGCGTCTGGAGACATACACCATCGAGGGCGAGCGCGGCAGCGGCGTCATCGGCATCAACGGCGCGGCCGCGCACCTCGTGCACCCCGGGGATAGGGTGATCATCATCAGCTACGCCCAGGTCGAGGACGCCGAGGCGCGGGCGCTGCGGCCCCGGGTCGTGCACGTCGACGAGGGCAACCGCGTCGTGGCCCTCGGCGCCGACCCGGGCGAGCCCGTGCCGGGCGACGAGGGAACGGCGCGCAGTCCGCTGAGCGTGTGAGGCACGAGGAGAGCCGATGACCGAGATCCAGGACGACCGGGCCCGGGGTGTGCTCGAGGCGCGCGAGGGCGGTGAAGTCGTCGGGCACATCGTTTACTTCACGCTGGACGCGCCCGAGGCCGCACTCGTCCCCGTGCACACCGAAGTGCCCTCCGCCCATGAGGGCAAGGGCATCGCGGGGGCGCTGGCCGGAGAGCTGTACGTCATCGCGGGCCGCGAGGGCCTCGCCGTCGTACCCCTGTGCCCGTACGTCGCGAAGTGGGCCGAGCGGCACCCCGAGCAGGCGCCCGCTCCCTCCGACGATCTGCTGCGGGCCGCGCTCGACAAGGTCAGGACGGACCCGTCCGCATGGTGACGCTGGGGCTGCTGCACACGTCGCCGGTGCACGTGCCCGTCTTCGACGCGCTCCGCGACGAGCATCGGCCGGGCCTCGAACTACGGCACCACGTGGACGAATCGCTCCTGGAGCGGGCCCGCGTGGCAGGCCCGGACGCCGTCGCATCCGATGTGCGGGCCGCGCTCGAACAGGCCGTGGCGGACGGCGCGGGGGCCGTGCTCTGCACCTGCTCCACCATCGGCGGCGTCGCCGAGGCCGTGGGCCCGGGAAGCGTGCCCGTGCTGCGCGTCGACCGGCCGATGGCGGCCGCCGCCGTCGCCGCGGGGCGCCGGGTCGTCGTACTGGCCGCGGTCTCGTCCACCCTGGGGCCGACCTCGGAACTCATCGAGGACGAGGCCCGGCGGGCCGGCCGTGACATCGAGGTCAGACCCGTCCTCGTGGAAGGCGCCTGGGAACTGTTCGAGGCAGGCGACTCCGACGGCTACGCCCACTCGATCGCGCGAGCCGTCACCGCCGTGCGCGACGCCGACGCGATCATCCTCGCGCAGGCGTCGATGGCTGCGGCGCAGGATCTCCTGCGGGAGGCGGGGGACGTCGTGGTGCCCGTCCTGTCCAGCCCGCAGCTCGGATTCTCGGCGGCGGCACGGCTGGTGTGACGGGGGCGGGGTGCGGCCGCTCCGCGTGCGGCGGTTCCCGTCGCTTCGCCGTTTGACCGGTGCCGAATCCGCGGGCCGGATGTGGCTGGTCGCGCAGTTCCCCGCGCCCCTTTCGGGGCACGGACCCCCCCACCGCACTCCGACAAGGCCGCTTACCTCCCGCTCCGCGCGCGGTGGTCCTCGCTCTCTTGCCGCGTGCAGTGGTTCCTGCTCCCGCTCTGCGTGCAGTGGTTCCTGCTCCCGCTCTGCGTGCAGTGGTTCCTGCTCCCGCTCTG
>NZ_JBHYJI010000020.1:95060-137467 GCF_042740435.1 Streptomyces sp. NPDC059002
ACGCGTGCAGTGGTTCCTGCTCCCGCTCCGCGTGCAGTGGTTCCTGCTCCCGCTCCGCGTGCAGTGGTTCCTGCTCCCGCTCCGCGTGCAGCGGTCCCTGTTCCCGTCCCGCGTGCAGCGGTCCCTGTTCCCGTCCCGCGTGCAGCGGTCCCCGCTCCCGCTCCGCGTGCAGTGGCCCTCGTTCCCGTCCCGCGCGCAGCGGCCCCCGCCCCCGCCCCGCGTGCGGCGGTCCCCGCCCCCGCCCCGCGCGCAGCGGCCCCCGTCCCGCGCGCGGCAGGCGTAATGATGGAAGGCTTGGGGGTGGGGGCAGTCGGGTACGCGGGGGTGGAGCCGACTGGAAGAGAGGCTGGAGGAGCGCAATGACTCATCCGTATCCCGATCCCGTGCCGCCGAAGCCGTTCCCTGATCCGGACCGGCCCTTCCCCGACCCGGAGCCCGTGCCGCGGCCCGAGCCGCTGCCGTCGCCGGACCCGTCGCCGATCCCGCAGCCGCCGGGGCCGGGGCCGGAGCCGGGGCCCGAGCCGCAGCCCGGGCCGGTCTCCTGATGCCGCGGGCGTGACCTTGTGCGGGGGTGCGCGGGCGACCCGGCCCGCGCGCCCCCGCAGGCATGTCCACGTCCTCCTGAATCGCCGGTGACCGGCGACGTGCTCCCGGCGTAGCGTGGCCTCTTCGAGACCGCGTACGGAGGAGGAGTCGCCCGTGCCCCATTTCGACCTGCCGCTCGACGAACTGCGCCGCTACCGGCCCCGGTTGGTTGACCGAGCCCGAGGACTTCGACGCCTTCTGGGAGAAGAGCCTGCTGGAAGCGCGCGCGTACGGGCTCGACGCGCGGTTCGAGCCCGTACGGCTGCCGTTGCCGGGCGTGCGGGTGTTCGACGTGACGTATGCGGGATTCGGCGGGCATCCGGTCAAGGGGTGGCTCGTCCTTCCCGCGGGGGCCGAGGAACCGTTGCCCGCCGTCGTCGAGTACATCGGGTACGGGGGCGGGCGCGGCCTGCCCCATATGCATCTGCTGTGGGCCGCCGCGGGGTTCGCGCACTTCGTGATGGACACCCGGGGGCAGGGCAGCGGCGGCTGGGCGCAGGGCGACACCCCTGATCCGGTGGGCAGCGGGCCCGCCCACCCCGGATATCTGACCCGCGGCATCGAGGATCCGCACGACTACTACTACCGGCGTGTGTTCGTCGACGCGGTACGGGCCGTGGAGGCGGTCCGCAGCCACCCGCTCGTCGACGCCTCGCGGCTCGCCGCGCTCGGCGCGAGCCAGGGCGGCGGCATCGCCCTCGCGGTCGCCGCGCTGGTGCCCGATCTCGCCGCCGTCGCCCCCGACGTGCCGTTCCTCTGCGACTTCCCGCGCGCCGCGACCCTCACCGACCGGGCGCCGTACAGCGAGATCGGCCTCTATCTGAAGGCGCGCAGGGGCGGCGAGGAGCGGGTGTTCCGGACCCTGTCGTACTTCGACGGCGTGCACTTCGCGGCCAGGGGGCGGGCGCCCGCGCTGTTCTCCGCGGCACTGCAGGACCAGACGTGCCCGCCGTCCACGGTGTTCGCCGCCTTCAACGCGTACGCGGGGCGGGAGCGTGCCATGGAGGTGTACTCCTTCAACGATCACGAGGGAGGCGGCCCCTACCAGCAGGGAGTGCAACTCCGGTGGCTGCCGCGGCACTTGAGGGAGTGAACGCCTCAACTCCCGTCCTGAATCGCGGTCTTGTCAGCGTTCGGCGCACCCGCTAACTTGCGGGCTTGTCCTGTGTCCGACATGTGCAATCCGTGATGACGTGTGTCTGAGGGAGCTCCCATGGCCGTACGTGGTCGACACCGCCGGTATCAGCCGAACCGCATCAACCGCGCGTCGCTGACCGTCACGGCGGGCGGCGCCGGCATGGCGCTCCCGCTGACCGTCGCGGGCACCGCGGGCGCGGCCGACGTCGACACCTGGAACAAGGTGGCGGCCTGCGAGTCCACCAACAACTGGAGCATCAACACCGGCAACGGCTACTACGGCGGGCTCCAGTTCAAGCAGTCCACCTGGGAGGCGTACGGCGGCACCGCCTACGCCCCGCGTGCCGACCGGGCCACCAAGGCCCAGCAGATCGCCGTCGCCGAGAAGGTCCTCGACGCGCAGGGCCCCGGGGCCTGGCCGGTCTGCTCGGGCAAGGCGGGCCTGACGCGCGGGGGCGGCACACCGGACGTGACGCCGGTCGCCGCCAAGGAGCGGCCGAAGCCGAAGCGGGACGTCAAGGACGTCAAGCCGGAGGTGACTCCGCAGTCCACCGCGGGCACCGCCGAGATGTACACCGTGGTGCGCGGCGACACCCTCTCCGGGATCGCCGCCGACCGTCATGTCCGCGGCGGCTGGCAGCAGTTGTACGACACCAACCGGCGCGTCATCGGCGGCGACCCCGATCTGATCACGCCGGGGCAGCGGCTCTCGGTGCACGGCACGGGAGCGGGCAAGCGACCGGCCGACGACAGGGCGCGCGAGCGCGAGCGGGCACAGGAGCGCGGCCGGGGGAAGGCCGAGGAGAAGGCCAAGGAAAGGGCCGAGGAGAAGGCCAGGGCCGAGGCCAGGGAGAAGGCACGGGAGAAGGCCGAGCAGCAGCGGGCCGAGGCGAAGAAGGAAGCCGCCGCGAAGGAGCGGGCCAAGGAGCGGGCGAAGGAACGCGCCAAGGAACGCGCCAAGGAACAGGCCCGCCCCGCCACGTCGCCCGCCGCCTCCGCACCCGTGGCCGCCTCGCCCAGCACGCCCTACCGCGCGGCGGGCGGCTCCTGGTCGAAGGGCTACCACACGGGCGTCGACTTCCCGGTGCCCACCGGCACTTCGGTGAAGGCGGTCGCCGCGGGCCAGGTCGTCTCGGCGGGCTGGGGCGGCAGCTACGGCTACCAGGTGGTCATACGCCACACCGACGGAAAGTACAGCCAGTACGGCCATCTCTCGGCGCTCTCGGTGAAGGCCGGGCAGAAGGTGGGCGCCGGGCAGCGCATCGCGCGGTCGGGCTCCACCGGCAACAGCACGGGCCCGCATCTGCACTTCGAGGTGCGGACGGGGCCCGGCTTCGGTTCGGACATCGACCCGCTGGCGTATCTGCGGGCGCGGGGCGTACGGATCTGACCGGCCGCCCGGGGGCGCTCGTGCGGGGCGCGTATCCGATCGTCACGCAGGGCGCGGGGCGGCGCCCCGCGTGACGATCAGGACCCGATCCGCTGCTGCTTGTGCAGCGGATACCGGGGCAGGGGCGTGCAACGCACCCGGACCGTCGCGTGCTGCGCCGGGACCGCGGGCAGGGGGTCGAGCGACGGGCGCGGCGAGCGCTGCCCGCCCTGCCCGCCCTGCTCACGCACGCCCTTCGGCGGTCCGCCGGCCGTCCGCACGGACGTGGCCTCCGGCGCCGTCACAGTCGAGGCGTCCGGCGTTGGCAGGGCGTCCGACGTCGGTGTCGGCAGGGCGTCCGGCTTCGGCAGCGGCCCCTCCGCCACCTTCACGCTCTCCGTGCCGCGCGCGGCGCCGATCCGCTCCGTGGTGAGCAGGATCAGGCCGCCCGCGGCGACGACACCGCAGCCGAGGGCGATGACGGTGCCCGTGGTGCCGTAGCGGAAGGATTCTCCGAACAGGGTCAGGCCGACCGCCGCCGCGACGACCGGGTTCACGACCGTCACCGTGGACAGCGGCGCCGCGAGCCCCGCGCCCCGGTAGGACGCCTGCGAGATCAGCACACCGGCCGCCGCGAGCACGGCGATCACCCCGAGGCTCGGGAGCTGTTCGACGAGCGCGACGTTCCGGTCCCAGTCGACCGCCACCGTCTTGGTGAACACCGAGGCGATGCCGAACGCCGCACCGGCCGCGCAGGCCAGGAGCACGCTGCGGACCACCGGGTGCCGGTGCACCGCGTGCGCCGCCACCATCAGGGCGAGCACGCCGCCGCCGGTGACGAGCGCCAGCATCATGCGCTCCGCGCCGTCCAGGGACTGTGAGCCGGACGCCGAGGTCAGCGAGAGCAGCCCCGCGAGGCCCACCGTCGCCATGATCGCGCCGCGCCACGCGGTGGCCCCGGCCCTGCGGCGTACGAACAGGGCCGCCATCGGAAGCGCGAAGACGATGGTCAGCGCGCCCAGCGGCTGCACCAGGCTGAGCGGGCCGTAGGCGAGGGCCACCACGTGCAGCAGCGCGCCCAGGCCGTTGAGGCCGATCGCGGTCCACCAGACGCCGCGGCGCAGCGGTGCGTACCGCCGCTCCGGCGTGCTCGCCGCCACGCGCTCCTGGAGGATCGCACCGCCCGCGTACGCCACGGCGGAGACGAGGGAGAGCAGCACGGACAGCGCGAGGGCACTCATGAGGTGCTCCACGACGTGCGGTGCGCGCGGTGATCCCGGCGAGGCGAACGGTCGGCTTCCATGCTGACAACGATCCCTCGCGAACGGCCTCACGTCGTCGTACCTGAGCAGGCAATCGGTCCTACTACCGATGGAGTACGACCCCACCTTCGTCCTCCCCAGGGCGGGCTACCCCTTAGGGACGGAAGGAGAGGGAAGGAGGGGGACCCGGCGGGGGCGGACGGCGCCGGGCTTGCTTCACTGCTGTCGTGACCACCCTCATCGACCTGGCAGAACTCGGTTCCGTCGGCGGATTCTTCGCCCTGCGCGAGGGGCCGCCGATCGGCAGTGGCGCCGTTCCGTTCGCGGAGATATACGCGGCGCGACCGGCACCCCGCCCCGCACCGCCGCGATCAGCCCCTACGGCATCCCCGGAGGGGCCCGGCGACGACCCCCTCGCGTTCCGCGTGGACAAGGTCGGGCGGCGGCTCGGCGCCCCCGAGGACCGCATCGCGGTGTCCGTGGCCCAGCTCGGGCTCGCGGCCCGGCTGTGGTCCGTGGCGCTCGGTTCGGCCGCGCTGTACGGGGCCGTGCCCGACCTCGATCCCACGCTGCTGCACTGGGACGCCGACGGCACCTCGCCCGACGACCTGTGGCTGACGGACCTGCGCACCCTGCCCGGGGACCCGGGAACCCTCAGGGACGTCGTGCAGCACGGGCACTTGGCGCCCCTCGCCGCCGCGCTGCGCGGCCGGTACCGGATCTCCGCCCGGCTCCTGTGGGGCAACGCGGGCTCCGCGCTCGCGGGCGCCGTACGCGAACTGGACGGGTGGGCGGCGCGCACCGGCCGCCCCGACGTGCGCGAGCGGGCCGCCGCTCTCGCCGCCGCGCTCTTCGACCACCCCGATCTGCGCGGCACCGGCACGCTCGACGGCACCGCGTTCCGGCGCCGCAGCTGCTGCCTCTACTACCGGTGCCCGAGTGGCGGCGTCTGCGGCGACTGCTGCTTCGAACGGCCGCCGCAGCGGTCTTCCCCCGGGGCGTCGTCTGGGTGACCATGAGGGGGCGCGGCCGACATCAGGCGGACGACGGAGGGTTCCCCGTGAAAGTGGGACTGCTCACCCGGGAGTACCCGCCCGATGTCTACGGCGGCGCCGGAGTCCATGTCGAGTTCCTCGCCCGGGAGTTGCGCTCCCTAGCCGACGTCGACGTGCACTGCTGGGGAGCGGGCGGCGCGGTCGACGGCGTGCGGCGGCACCGGGCCTGGCCCGCGCTCGACGACGCCAACGACGCGCTGCGCACCTTCTCCGTGGACCTGTCGATGGCCGCGGCCCTCGCCGGCCGCGACCTCGTCCACTCGCACACCTGGTACGCCAACCTCGCGGGACACGTCGGCAAGCTCCTGCACGGCATCCCGCACGTGATGACCTCGCACTCCCTCGAGCCCCTGCGGCCCTGGAAGGCCGAGCAACTGGGCGGCGGATACGCCCTGTCGAGCTGGGCCGAGCGCACCGCCGCCGAGGCCGCGGACGCCGTCGTCGCCGTGTCGGGCGCCATGCGCGACGACCTCCTCGCCTGCTATCCCGCGATCGACCCGGCGAAGGTCCGCGTCGTCCACAACGGCATCGACACCTCTCTGTACCGCCCCGACCCCGGCACGGACGTCCTCGAAGGGCTCGGCATCGACCCCGACCGGCCGTACGTCCTGTTCGTCGGCCGCATCACCCGGCAGAAGGGCGTGCCCCATCTGCTGCGCGCCGCCCGGTGGCTGGACCGCGACGTGCAGCTCGTGCTGTGCGCGGGGGCGCCCGACACCCCGGAGATCGACGCCGAGTTCCGTACGCTCTTCGAGGAGCTGAGCCGCGCCCGCGCGGGCGTGCGGTGGATCCCGCAGATGCTGCCGCGCCCCGATGTCGTCCAACTCCTCACCCATGCCGCGGTGTTCGCCTGCCCCTCGGTGTAC
Source organism: Streptomyces sp. NPDC059002 (assembly GCF_042740435.1). Classification (NCBI taxonomy): domain Bacteria; kingdom Bacillati; phylum Actinomycetota; class Actinomycetes; order Kitasatosporales; family Streptomycetaceae; genus Streptomyces; species Streptomyces sp. NPDC059002. The sequence goes on from NZ_JBHYJI010000020.1 coordinate 101,335, forward strand.
GAGCCGTTGGGCATCGTCAACCTGGAGGCGATGGCCTGCGGCACCGCCGTCGTCGCCTCGCGGGTCGGCGGCATCCCCGAGGTCGTCCAGGACGGCACGACGGGGCTGCTCGTCCCGTACGAGGACAAGGACCAGGAAGGCTTCGAGCGCGACCTCGGGCGCCTCCTGAACCGGGTGGCCACCGACCCGGAGCGGGCCGGGGCGATGGGCAGGGCCGGGCGTTACCGCGCGGTCAGGGAGTTCGGCTGGGACGCGGTCGCCCGGCGCACGGTCGAGGTGTACGAGGAGATCCTGCACGCCGACAGATAGCCGACAAGTAGGGGGCTGGGATGCGCGGTCGACCTTCGGTGCTCGGAATCGTGCTCGCCGGCGGGGAGGGCAAGCGGCTGATGCCGCTCACCGCCGACCGGGCCAAACCCGCCGTCACGTTCGGCGGGACGTACCGCCTCGTCGACTTCGTCCTCTCCAACCTCGTCAACGGCGACATCCTGCGCATCTGCGTCCTCACGCAGTACAAGTCGCACTCCCTGGACCGGCATGTGACGACGACGTGGCGCATGTCGAGCCTGCTCGGCAACTACGTCACGCCCGTGCCCGCCCAGCAGCGCCTGGGCCCGCGCTGGTACTCGGGCAGCGCCGACGCCATCCTGCAGTCCCTCAACCTCGTCCACGATGAACAGCCCGACTACATCGCGGTGTTCGGCGCCGACCACGTCTACCGCATGGACCCGCGCCAGATGCTCAAGCAGCACATCGACAACGGCGCCGCCGTGACCGTCGCGGGGATCAGGGTGCCGCGCGCCGACGCGTCGTCGTTCGGCGTCATCACGCCCGCGCGCGACGGGACGAGGGTGGAGAGCTTCCTCGAAAAGCCCGCCGACCCTCCCGGTCTGCCGGGCGCCCCGCACCAGGTCTTCGCCTCGATGGGCAACTACCTCTTCACCACCAAGACCCTCGTCGACACCCTCCAACAGGACGCCGAGGACGAGCAGTCGGCGCACGACATGGGCGGCTCCATCCTGCCCCTGCTGACCGAGCGCGGCCTTGCCCAGGTGTACGACTTCGACGGCAACCACGTCCCCGGCGAGACCCCGCGCGACCACGGCTACTGGCGTGACGTCGGCACCCTCGACTCGTACTACGAAGCCCACATGGACCTGATCTCCGACCACCCCGTCTTCAACCTGGACAACCGGCGCTGGCCCATCTACACCCACTCCGGCGGCCTGCCGCCCGCCAAGTTCTGCGCGGGCGGCATCGCGGGCGAGTCCATCGTCAGCCCCGGCTGCGTCATCCGCGGCCAGGTCACCCGCTCCGTCCTCTCGCCCGGCGTGAGCGTCGAGGAGGGCGCGGTCGTGCAGGGCTCCGTCCTCCACGACAACGTGCGCGTGGGGCGCGGCGCGGTGGTGCGGGGCGCCGTCCTCGACAAGAACGTCGACGTGCCGCCGGGGGCGACGATCGGGGTCAACCCGGAGCGGGACGCGGAGCTGTACACGGTGTCCAAGGCAGGGGTGATCGCCCTGGGGAAAGGGCAGTTGGTGCCGGTGTGAGAGCGGCGGCCGCCCACGTCGCGCCGAGCGTTCAGAGCACCCGCCGTCTCCGGCCCAGCCATGTCCGGGCGATCACCACCACCGCCAGGAACGCGCCGCTGACGACCTGTTGGTACGCCGAGTCGAGCGAGCCGATCTGGTTGATCACGTTCTGGACCACCTTCAGGAGCAGCACGCCCACCAACGACCCGCTGCCGGGCTGCGCGAGCTCCTGACGACGAGGTCCCCGGTCCGCCCGCGTGGGCGGACCGGGGGCTTCCGCCGTGCGGTGCACGACCCTTGACGGGTATGCGTGGCCGACTCAAGAATGAGCGCGACATATGACCTGACAACGTTGTCGGACGGATTCTCGGGAGGCGTTCCCCCGCATGAGATGGACCCAACGGCTGCGCGGCGCGGGAACGGTGGCCCTGACGGCCGCGCTCCTGGGCGGCGCCCTCGCGATCCCGTCGGCGGAGGCCGCCGCCCCGCGCCCCGGCCGCCTCACCGACCTGGTCAACCCGTTCATCGGCACCGAGAACGAGGGCAACACCTACCCGGGCGCCGCCGTCCCCTTCGGCATGGTGCAGTTCTCGCCCGACACCGGGCACAACACCGGCTACGACCACTCCGACACCCACATCCGCGGCTTCTCCACGGTGCACCTGTCCGGAGTGGGCTGCGGGCTCGGCGGGGATCTGCCGGTGCTGCCCACGACCGGCGACGTGACGGAGACCGACTACGCGAAGTACGCCGCCGAGTTCAGCCACGACGACGAGAGCGCGAGCCCGGGCCGCTACCGGGTCGGCCTCGAGGGCGGCATCGACGCGGAGCTGACCGCGACGCGGCGCACCGGCGTGCAGCGCTACACCTTCCCCGCCACCGACAAGGCCAACGTCCTCCTGAACGCGGGCCAGTCGCTGCACAAGACCGTGCGCACGAAGGTCGAGATCCTCGACAGCCGCACGGTGCGCACCTCCCTCACCGGCAGCGGCTTCTGCCAGGACACCGAGCCGTACACGCTGCACACGATCACCCGCTTCGACCGGCCCTTCACGACGGCGGGCACCTGGAAGGGCGGCACCGTCACGGCCGGCTCGAAGACGTCGTCGGCGGGCGCGGAACGCAATGGCGCGTACGTCCGCTTCGACACCACGAAGGACCGCACCGTCGAGGCGACGACCGCCCTCTCGTACGTGGACGCCAAGGGCGCGGCGCTCAACCTCCGTGCCGAGGGCGGGCGTTCGTACGACCGCGTGGCCGAGGCGGCACGGGACGCCTGGGAGGACCGGCTCGACGACGTGCGGGTCAAGGGCGGCAGCGAGACCGTGCGCCGCACCTTCTACTCGTCCCTCTACCGCTCGTTCCTCGCACCGAACATCGGCAGCGACGTCGACGGCCGCTACACCGGATGGGACCAACGGGTCCACCGCGCCAAGGACTTCACGTACTACCAGAACTGGTCCCTGTGGGACACCTACCGCACCCAGGCGCAGCTCCTCGCCCTGCTCGCGCCGCGCGAGTCCCGCGACATGGCGCTCTCCGTCCTGAAGATCGACGAGGAGAGCGGCTGGCTGCCCAAGTGGGGCCACGGCACGGTCGAGGCGAACATCATGACCGGCGACCCGGTCACGCCGTTCCTCACCAATGCGTATCAGCAGGGCCTGCTCAAAGGGCATGAGGAAGAGGCGTACCGGGCGCTGAAGAAGAACGCGGACGGGGTGCCGCCCGCCGACTCACCGGCGGTCGGGCGCGAGGCCAACAAGGAGTATCTGGCCAACGGATACGCCCCGTACATCAAGGGCCGCCCGCACGCCAAGCCCGGCGACTCCGACTACGACCACGGCGCGTCCGCGACGCTCGAATACGCGCTGTCCGACGCGATGCTCGGCCGGATGGCACGCGACCTCGGGCACGAGGACGACGCGAAGCGGTATGCGGAGCGGGCGCAGAACTACCGGAGGATCTTCGACGGTTCGACCGGATTCTTCCGTGCGCGCGATGCCGCGGGGGCCTTCACGGGACCCGTCGATCCGGCCAAGAGCGAGGGCTTCCACGAGGGCACGTCCTGGCAGTACCAGTGGCTGGTGCCGCAGGACCTGCCCGGCATGGTGGGCCTGATCGGCGGCAAGAAGGCGGCGGGCGAGCGGCTCGACTCCTTCTTCGCGTACGAGCAGTTGCTCAAGGATCCGGCGAGGACGGCCCGCGAGGTGTGGGTCAACGGCCCCTACGACTACTACAACGCCGACAAGTACAACCCGCAGAACGAGCCCGACCTCATCGCCCCGTACACCTATCTCTCGACGGGCCAGCCGTGGAAGACGACGGACGTGGTGCACGCCGCGCTCACCCTCTTCACGGACACCCCGACCGGCATGACCGGAAACGACGACCTCGGCACGATGTCCGCCTGGAACGTGCTGTCCTCGATCGGCGTCTTCCCGGTCCAGCCGGGGACGGACACCTGGGGGCTCTCGACGCCCGTCTTCGAGCGCGTGGACATCCGGCTCGACCGCCGCTCCTACCCGCACGGCGCGCTGACGGTGCGGGCGCCGGGCACGTCCGGCACCCGGCGGTACATCCAGTCGGCGCGGACCGACGGGGCCGCCCTTGAGAAGACGTATCTGACCACCGACGACATCCGCGACACCCGCGAACTCTCCTTCACGGTGGGGACGGAGCCCTCCGCGTGGGGCACGTCGGAAGGGGCGGCGCCTCCCGCGGTGAAGTGACGGTGCCGTTCGCGCCACCCGAAGCGACCGTTCACTTTTGCACCACATGAGTCACATAGGGCCCGCCTCTCTCCGGGAGGCGGGTCTTAATCTGTTGTTAACTCAGCGTATCTTGATCGTACTTGACTGTAATTGCCGAGCGGCGATTGACTGCGAGCTCGCCATCCCCCGCATCGACCCCCGACGCGAGAGCGAGCCATTGACTTCAACGCCTGCTGAGACCTCCGACCTGCTCGCACCTCTCGATCTGGCCTTCTGGAACATAGAGACCGCCGAACACCCCATGCACATCGGGGCGCTCGGCGTCTTCGAGGCCGGTGAGCCCGACGCGGCGGAGCGCGCCGCCGGGCTCCTCGCGGCACGCGCGGAGGGCGTGCCGGGACTTCGCATGCGCATACGTTCCGTGTGGCTGCCCTTCGGCGGCGCGACCCGCGCCCCGGTGTTCGCCTTCGACCCGTTCGACCACGTGCGGATCACCGGCCCGACGCGGGACTTCCACGCCGCGGCGGGGGAGCTGATGCAGCGCCCCCTCGACCGTGCCAAGCCGCCGTGGGAGGCGCACGTCCTGCCGGGCGCCGACGGCACGTCCTTCGGCGTGCTCTTCAAGTTCCACCACGCGCTCGCCGACGGGCTGCGCGCGCTGACCCTCGGCGCGGCCCTCCTCGACCCGGTCGACCTGCCCGCGTCCCGGCCAAGGCCCCCGGCGCCCGCCACCGCCCGGCGGCCCCTGCCGGACCCGCGCAGGCTGCCGGGACTCGTCCGCGACACCGTCGCGGACGTCGGCCAGGCCCTCGGCATCGGCACGTCCGTGGCGCGCGCGACCCTCGGCGTACGCTCGTCGGCCTCCTTCACCTCGGCCGCCACGGGCACCCGCCGCACCGCGGGCGTCGTCCTCGACCTGGACGAGGTGCACCAGGTGCGCAAGGCGGTGGGCGGCACCGTCAACGACGTACTGATCGCGGTGGTGGCCGGCGCCCTGCGCCGCTGGCTCGACGCACGCGGCGACTGCAGCGAGGGCGTCGAACCGCGCGCCCTGATCCCCGTCTCGCGGCGCCGCCCGCGCACCGCGCAGCCGCCCGGCAACCGGCTCTCCGGCTATCTCGTGCGCCTCCCGGTCAGCGACGAGGACCCGCTGGTCAGGCTGCGCAGCGTGCGCACCGCCATGGACCGCAACAAGGACGCGGGGCCCGAGCGCGGCGCGGGGGCCGTCGCGCTGCTCGCCGAGCGCGTGCCGCCGCTCGGGCACCGGATCGGCGGCCCCGTCGTCGCGCAGGCCGCCCGGCTGCTCTTCGACATCCTCGTCACCAGCGTCCCGCTGCCCGGCGTCGGACTGCGCCTCGGCGGCTGCCCGCTCGCCGAGGTCTACCCCTTCGCGCCGCTCGCCAGGGGCCAGTCGCTCGCCGTCGCCGTGTCCACCTACCGGGGGCGGGTGCACTACGGCCTGGTCGCGGACGCCGCCGCCGTGCCCGACCTGGACCTCCTCGCGAACAGCGTGCGCAGGGAGATCGACGACCTCGTGGCGCTGTGCGCGAACGGCGCGGGTTTGGTGACCGGGCCCCGCGCTACGTAAAGTTGCGCTTTTGGAGCTCCCGCGGACGACCCGATGCGCCGCGGCACGGAATGACACGAGGACAGCGGCGATGACGGTGACAGACGAAAGCCAGGAGGGGACCGTCGCGCACGAAGCGTACGGCCCCGGCATCGACCCGGACCGCCTCGCCGTCTGCCTCGCCGTGCTCGACGAGCTGGACAAGCTGGACGTGGACCACCCGGACGCGATCGCGGTGCGCCGCGCCACCGCCGGGATCTACCGGACGGTCAAGCAGCGCCGCCGCCAGGAGCGCCGCGCCGCCAAGACCGCCCACGACAAGGCGGTCACCGAGGCCACCGCGACCGGCTCCGCGCAGCGCATCGACGACGAGACCGAGGGCCTGCTGCCCTCCTCGCAGACCGAGGAGGGCAGGATCGCGGGGATACTCCAGCGCCCGCGCTCCTGCTACACCTGCAAGACCCGGTACGTGGAAGTCGACTACTTCTACCACCAGCTCTGTCCCGACTGCGCCCGCCTGAACCGGTCCAAGCGCGACGCCCGCGCCGACCTCACCGGCAAGCGCGCCCTGCTCACCGGCGGCCGCGCCAAGATCGGCATGTACATCGCGCTGCGCCTCCTGCGTGACGGCGCCCACACGACCATCACGACCCGGTTCCCCAAGGACGCCATCCGCCGCTTCAAGGCGATGGACGACTCGGCGGACTGGCTGCACCGCCTGGAGGTCGTCGGCATCGACCTGCGCGACCCGGCGCAGTCCGTGGCCCTCGCCGAGCGGGTCACCGCGGCGGGCCCCCTCGACATCCTGATCAACAACGCGACGCAGACCGTGCGCCGCCTGCCCTCGGCGTACGCCGCCCTGGTCGACGGCGAGAGCGCGCCGCTGCCCGCCGGGGAGCTGCCCGCCCACTCCGTCATCGGCGCCTTCAACTCCGGCGCGGTTGACGGCCTCGCCGCGCTGCCCGTCGGCACCAGCGGCCTGGACGCCCAGCAGGTCGCCGACCTCGCGCTCGTCGCGGGCAACGCCAGCGTCGCCCGGCACCTCGACGGTACGGCCATCGACGCGGGCGGCCTCGTCCCGGACGTCGTCGACAGCAACACCTGGGTGCAGACCATCGAGCAGATCTCCCCGGTGGAGCTGCTCGAGACCCAGCTGTGCAACTACACCTCGCCGTTCATCCTGATCAGCGCGCTGCGCTCGGCGATGGCCGACGCCGCGAAGAAGGCGTCCAGCGGACGCGCCTACATCGTCAACGTCTCCGCGATGGAGGGCGTCTTCGGCCGCGGCTACAAGGGCGCGGGCCACCCGAACACGAACGCCGCGAAGGCCGCGATGAACATGGTGACGCGGACCAGCGCCCAGGAGATGTTCCAGACCGACGGCATCCTGATGACCTCGGTCGACACCGGCTGGATCACCGACGAGCGCCCGCACTACGACAAGCTGCGGCTGGCCGAGGAGGGCTTCCACGCCCCGCTCGACCTGATCGACGGCGCGGCCCGCGTGTACGACCCGGTCGTGTGCGGCGAGGCCGGTCAGGACCTGTACGGCGTCTTCATGAAGGACTACGCGCCCGGCAAGTGGTAGGGCACGGAGGGTGGCGTCGGCCGCCCCCGAACCTGCTGCGCACCTGAGGCCGCCCCGCTCGCCGGGGCGGCCTTTTTCGCGCCAGTCGTACGTGATTTTCACGCCAGTCGTACGCGATGCAGTGGGCGCCGTCCGCACCCGCGCCCGTCACGGACGGTGACCCCGACGTGCTTCACCGTGCCCGGCGGTGCACGGTCCCGCGGGTTGTGGATCCCGTGCGCGTGCGCAGGGCCCTTGAGCCCGTCCGGTCCCGGCGGCCCGCACATGTCTGGTGAGGCGCCATTGTCCGGAATTTACCCAAGCTTTGAGCCCCATCGAGCGCGGCCGCGCTCATTTGGTTAACCTGGGGCGAACGGGCGGCCACGAGGGATCCACAAACATTCCTCGGCCGCCCCGGGACAGGCTGGCAACCACAGCCGCGGTCCCGCCAGGAAAACGGCGCCACCGCGACCGAACTGCCCATGCCCTTCCGTTACGCGACACAAAGGAGTGCGCGGTGACACCAGATCTGACGAAGCAGGAAAAGCGGCCGGCGGAACGCGGCGGCGAGCGGGCCGGACGGCCCCAGAAGCTCCGCAACCTCGAGGCGTGGGCCAAAGCGGCCCCGATCCGCCTGGCAGGCTACGAGGACGACCTCGCCGAGCCGCACATCCTGCCCGGCATCGACTGATCCGGCTCTCCGGCATCGCTCGATCCGGTAGGAGACCCGGTCCACGACCGGTCCGCTTCGCCCCTGTGCCCCCGCCTCTCCGGCGGGGGCACAGGTGTTTCCCGGTACGGTCGGCCATCCCCTCCGCGGCCGTCCGCGCCGCACGCGGCGGCGGGCCGAGCGTCATCGGCACGCGCTCGCTCCGCCGCTGCGCCGTGTGATCCACGACGCGGAAACTACAAGAGGTCAGGTCAGTTGACCATCCCGCCTCGTCGGGGCCCGGGGATTCATCCGATGGCTCTTCAGAAATGTCCAAGACCCGGTGGGGGAAGGTGCATTGACACCTCTTCGGAGCGCTTGAATCATCGGACCTCATGACCGAACTGCGTTCGCTCTTCGCGCTCCGGCGGCCCGGCGGGTCCCGATGGTCCCGATGGTCCGGGTGGTCCCAGCAGCCAGGCCGGTCCCGGTGGTCCCGCGCTGCCGCCGCCTCCGTCGCCCTGCTGCTCCTCGCGGCGCCGGTCCCGTCCGCAGGGGCCGCCGACACGGAACCGCCGCGGATGCCGCGCACCGTCCCCGCCCTGACCGACTGGACGCCCGCCGACGGCAGTTACCACTACGGCCCCGGCACCCGGATCGTCGCGCGTGACCCCGCGTCGCGGCGCGTCGCCGACACGCTCGCCGACGACCTCGCCGCCGCGGGCAGGGGCGCCGTGCGGATCACCGGCGGCGGCGCAAGGGCCGGGGACATCGTCATCGACGTCGACCGCACGCGGCGACCGCTCGGCGCAGAGGGCTATGAACTCCGCGCGGGCAGGCGCCTGGAGATCACCGGCGCGCGCGAGGCCGGTGCCTTCTACGGCACACGGACGCTGCTCCAGCTGCTCGCCGGGGGCGACCGCGTGCCGGGCGGGCGCACGGTCGACGTGCCGCGGTACAAGGAGCGCGGCGTCGGCGTCTGCGCCTGCTACATCCACATCTCCACGCCCTGGCTGGAGAACCTGGTGCGCGACATGGCGTACCGCAAGCAGAACCAGCTGCTCCTCGAACTGAAGGTGCGCAGCGACAAGCACCCCGAGGCCAACTCCTGGGGCTACTACACCAAGAGGGAGATCCGCCGCCTCGTCGCCCTCGGCGCGAAGTACCACGTCACGATCGTCCCGGAGATCAACTCCCCGGGGCACCTGGACCCTTGGCTGGAGAAGCGTCCCGACCTGCAGCTCACCGACTCCGAAGGGACGCGGCAGCCCTCGCGCCTCGACATCACCAAGGACGCGGCCTTCACCTACTACACGAGCCTCATCGACGAGTACGCGCAGGTCTTCCCCGCCGCCTCCTGGCACATGGGCGCCGACGAGTACATGCTCGGCTCCGACTTCGCCAAGTACCCGCACATCCTGGAGTACGCGAGGAAGAAGTACGGCGCGGACGCCACCCCGCAGGACGCGTTCATCGACTTCGTGAACCGCGTGCACGCCCACGCGGCGGGCAAGGGCAAACGGCTGCGCATCTGGAACGACGGCCTCACCGGCGACAACACCGTCCCCGTGGCGCCCGGCACGACCGTCGAGCACTGGCTCGACGTGCGCACCAAGCCCAGCACCCTCATCCAGCAGGGCCACCCGGTGATGAACGCCGCCTACTCCCTCTACCTCGTCCGCGGCGGCTTCCACACGAACACCGAGAAGCTGTACGACGAGCGCTGGGACCCCCGGGTCTTCGAGGGCGAACGGCTCGCCACCGGCGACGGCGTCACCGGAGCGAAGATCAGCCTGTGGCCCGACAACGGCCGCGGCGAGACCGAGAACGAGGTCGCGGCCGCCATGGCGCTGCCGCTCGCCCATGTCGCGCAGGTCACCTGGGGCGACGCCCACCCCGATCCGACGTACGCGGAGTTCACCGAGCGCGCCACGTCCGTGTCCCACGCGCCCGGTTGGCGTGATCTGACGAAGGTGCCCGTGGCCGACGGGACATACACCCTGCGCGACACCGAGGGGCGTGGTGAGCCCGGCGTCGTCGAGGTGCGGCGCACCGCCGACGGGTATGTGACGCTGCGGTCCACCCGGAGCGGCAGATGCCTGGAGACCCGCAGCGGCAAGCTCACGCTCAACGTGCCGCTCCAGCCGGGCACGGCCGTCACCGAGGAGACCTGCGACCCGGCGAACACGCTCCAACGCTGGCAGCTCGCCGCGGCGGACGGCGGTTACCGGCTCATCAACGCCATCACGCGCATGGCCGCCCATGTGACGGACGACGGGCGGCTCGTGCAGTACCCGACGGACCAACGCCCGCCCGCCGTATGGACCTTGACCGCCCCCTGACCCCCTGCCCCCCTGCCTCAAGGGAGACCCGCATCCCCATGACCGTCAGCAGACGTCTCTTCATGGCCGCCGCCGCGAGTACGGCCGTCGCCGCGTCCAGTGCCTCGATCCCCGCGGTCGCCGCGACGGCCGCCCGCCGCTCCGGCGGCGCCGAACCGCCGTACCGCATCCCCGTCGGCCCCGGCGACTCCCCGGAGTCCGTCGTCGCCAAGGCGTCCCGTGTCCGGCCCACCGCACGGCAGATCGCCTGGCAGAAGCTGGAGCAGACCGCGTTCCTGCACTTCGGGGTCAACACGTTCACGGGCCTCGAATGGGGGACCGGTGACGAGGACCCGGACGTCTTCCAGCCCTCGGGGCTCGACACCGACCAGTGGGCGCGCGCCCTGCGCGACGGCGGCTTCAGGCTCGCCATCCTCACCGTCAAGCACCACGACGGCTTCGTCCTCTACCGGACCCGCTACACCAAGCACGGTGTGGCGAGCAGCAGTTGGCGCGGCGGCAAGGGCGACGTCCTCAGGTCCTTCGCCGATTCGCTGCGGCGGTACGGCATCAAGGTCGGCGTCTACATCTCGCCCGCCGACGAGAACCAGTACCTCGACGGCGTCTACGCCAACGGCAGCAGACGCTCGGCACGCACCATCCCCACCCTGACGCCCGACGACGACCGGGCGGGCGACGATCCGCGCTCCTTCACGCTCGACGCCACCGACTACGGCGCCCACATGCTGAACCAGCTCTACGAAGTGCTCACCGAGTACGGACCTGTCGACGAGGTCTGGTTCGACGGCGCGCAGGGCCGCATCCCGCCGGACAAGGTGGAGACGTACGACTGGGACAGCTGGTACACGCTGATCCGCGCCCTCGCCCCCGACGCCACGATGGCCGTGCGCGGCCCCGACGTGCGCTGGGTCGGCAACGAAGGAGGTCTGGCGCGCGAGAACGAATGGAGCGTCGTCCCCGTCAAGGACTCCGGGAACGGCAGCATCGACTACGCCCTCAGGTACGACGCGCCCGACCAGGGCAGCCGTGAGGCGCTCGCCGAGGCGCGTGCCGTCGCCCAGTACGTGCAGTGGTGGCCCGCCGAGTGCGACGTGTCGATCAGGCCCGGCTGGTTCCACCACGCGGACGAACAGCCCAAGACCGTCGAGCAGTTGACGGACATCTGGTTCCGGTCCGTCGGGCGCAACTCGGTGCTGCTGCTCAACATCCCGCCGGACCGGCGGGGCCTGCTGCCGGACGCGGACGTGGCACGGCTGCGGGAGTTCCGCGAACGGATCCGCAAGGAACTGCCCGAGGACCTCACGCACGGCGCGCGGACCCGGCACGACCGGGCCACCGGCACCGTCACCGTCGACCTCGGCCGGGCCCGCGAGGCCGACCGGATCAGGCTCGCCGAGGACATCCGGCACGGGCAGCAGCTGGAACACGCGGTCATCGAGGCGCGCGTCGGCGACGCCTGGCAGACCGTGACCGAGGTGGACACGGTGGGCGCGAGCCGCGTCCTGAAGCTCCCCGCCGCGGTGACGGCGCGGCGGTGGCGGCTGCGGGTGACGCGGTCGCGGGGCGCCGTGCGGATCGCGGAGTTCGGCCTCTACCGGTCGGAGGTGTGAGAGGACCCGCGTTGACATGCGGGGGAGTGGGTGTCTGTAATGGTGCTCGTGCCGCGTGGCGCCGACCAAAGAGCAGTGGGCAGGTCGGCGACCGGGCGAGCACCTTCACTCAAGGACGACGCCGATGAGTACGTCGTGAGTTCACACCGCCGGGCCTTCGCCTGATCCGTGCGCCTTCGCGCGCCCTCACCACGCCGTTGCGCGTGGCCCCCGCCATGCCGTCATGCGTGGCGCTCCCTCCCCTTCACCGCGCCCGACGCGGCCCCGAACATCCCGTACGGAGAACCGACACCGTCATGCCCACACCCTTCAACCAGTCCGTCATCGACGAGTTCCGAGCCCGCGGCGGCAAGGTCGGCGGCCCCTTCGAGGGCGGCGACCTCCTCCTGCTCACCACGACCGGCGCCAGGTCCGGCAAGCAGCACACCACCCCGCTCGGCTTCCTGCGCGACGGCGGCCTGCTCCTGGTCGTCGGGTCGAACCTCGGCTCGCCCCGGCACCCCGACTGGTACCACAACGTCCTCGCCCGCCCCACGGTGCGCGTGGAACTCGGCACCGAGGAGTTCCAGGCGATCGCCGTCCCCGCCGAGGGGGAGCGCCGCGACCGGCTCTTCGCGCGCGTGGTCGCCGCCGACCCCGGATACGGCGACTACCAGGCACGGACCGACAGGACCCTGCCCGTCGTCGTCCTGGAGCGCCCCGCGCACGAGGCCGACATCCCCGAAGCGGCCGACACCTTCGCGGCCAAGATGCTGCAGGTGCACCTGTGGCTGCGCGGACAGCTGCGGCACGTGCGGGCCGAGACCGACGCGCACTTCGCGGCGCGCGCCGCCCACCAGGGCCCGGGGGAGCCGCCCGCGCCCGGCATCGGACTCCGGATCAGACAGCACTGCCTGGCGTTCTGCGACGCCCTGGAGTTCCACCACACCAGCGAGGACGCACATCTCTTCCCGACCATGGCGGGCTACCACCCGGAGCTGCGCGCGACCTTCGACCGGCTCGCCGAGGAGCACCGCACGGTCGCCCGCATCCAGGGCGAACTGGCCGCGCTCCTCGCGGACATCGGGCACGCGGACCCCGAACGGTTCCGCACCGAACTCGCCCGGATGTCGGAGGAGTTGACGGCCCACCTCGACTACGAGGAGGAGACGCTGCTGCCGATCCTGGCCGAACTGCCGTGGCCTCCCGGGCCGCCGACGGCCTGACCTGCGCTGTTCGGGCACTGTGCAGGCGGTTTGTATCCGGCGTGTATCAGGGAGCGCTCGGCCGCCCGTCGATCCGGCGCCCCGGGGAGCGGCGCGGCCGACGCGCCCGGTGTCTGCCGTATCGTTCCCCTGACCCACCCCAAAACGCCCGTACAGGAGCCATTCGCCCGTGTCCTCACCCGCCTCGCCCGGGGCTCCTTCGCACCCCGCCCGCGTGCTGATGGTGGAGGACGACGACCTGATGCGCCGGTCCTTCACCGTCGCCCTGGAGCGCTACGGCTACGAGATGAAGGCCGCGGCCGACGGCCTCGAAGGGCTCGAACTCTTCCGTGACGAGAGCTTCGACCTGCTGATCCTCGACGTGATGCTGCCCGGCCTCGACGGGATCGGGCTGTGCCGCAGGGTGCGGGAGACCAGCCGGGTGCCCGTCCTGATGATGTCCGCCCGCGGCGACGGGCTCGACGTGGTCGCCGGTCTGGAGGCCGGGGCCGACGACTATGTGGTCAAGCCCGTGGACACGTACGTCCTGGTGGCGCGCATCCGCTCGCTGCTGCGCCGTGCGACCTACGCGCCCGCTCCCGTGCCCGGCCGGACCGGGGCCGAGGGGCCGCCCGCCGAGGGCGAGATGCTGGTGTTCGGGGACCTGAGCATCGACACCGCGGGGATGGAAGTGCAGCTCGCGGGCAGCCCGGTGGCGCTCACCCCGACCGAGCTGAAACTGCTCCTGGAGTTCGCCGCCCACCCCGGTGTCGTCCTGGAGAGGCACACCCTGTTGCGCGACGTGTGGGAGTACGGCTGGGACGGCGACAGCCGCGTCGTGGACCTCTGCGTACAGCGGCTGCGCAAGAAGCTGGGCCGGGAGCGGATCGAGACGGTCCGCGGCTTCGGCTACAAGTTCAGGCGCTGAGGACGGTGCGTCCGTTCCACCGGCCCTTGCGGCCCGCCCGCGCGTCCCTGCGCTGGAAGATCGCGGCACTGGCCGCCGCCACGGCCCTGCTGGTCGTGGCGGCGGTCGGCGTACTGGTGCATGTGTGGACCGCGGGCGACATCCGTGACCGGGCGCGGGCCCGGGCCTTCAACTCGCTCTACTCGGCCATGGACGTCCACCGGCGCACCGGAACGCTGGCCGACGGCGCCGAGCTCGACCCGCCCGACCTGCCCGCGGAGCTGCGGCACCCGGCCGACGGCGAGCGGCACACGGCGTACGACGAGCGCGTCGACGGGAACATCGGGCCGAGCGTCTGGGCCGCCCAGCGGACCGGCGGCCCGGGCAGCCCGGTGCTCGCCCTCCAGGTCAACATGGGCCCCGAGCTGCACACGCTGCGCCGCCTCGACATGGTCATGGTGCTGGCCTCGCTGGCCGCGCTCGCGGCGGCCGTGCCGCTCGCGGTGTACGGGGCCGGGCTGCTCGCCCGCAGACTGCGCCGCGTCTCCGAGACCGCCGTCCGGATCTCCGCCGGGGACCTCGACGCCAGGACCGGGCCCACCAAGGGCGGCGACGAGGTGGCCGACATCGCCGCCACCGTCGACCGCATGGCCGACCACCTAGGCCAACGCCTGCGCACCGAGCGGCAGTTCACCGCGGACGTCGCCCACGAGCTGCGGACCCCGGTCGGCGGTCTCCTCGCCGCCGCCGATCTGCTGCCGCCCGGCGAGACCGAGGATCTGCTCCGGGCCCGGGTGCGCGACCTGCGCGGCCTGGTCGAGGATCTCCTGGAGATCTCCCGACTGGACGCGGGGGCCGAACTGCCCGTGCGCGCCCGGGTGCCGCTCGGCGCGGTCGTCGCGGAGGCCGTGGCGCGCACCGGCCTCGACACCGAGGTCGTCGGAGCGGAGACCGGGAGCGTGGAGACCGACCCGCGCCGCCTGGAGCGGATCGTCGGCAATCTCGTCGTCAACGCCCACCGGCACGGCGGCACCCCGGTGCGGGTCACCGTCGAGGGCCGCACCGTCGTCGTGCGCGACCACGGCCCCGGCTTCCCGCCCGACCTGCTGCTGCACGGTCCGCGCCGCTTCCACACCGGGGCGAAGGAACGCGGCACCGGCCACGGCCTCGGCCTGACCATCGCCCTGGGCCAGGCCCGGCTGCTCGGGGCCGAACTGCGCCTGGACAACGCCCCGGACGGCGGCGCGGTCGCCACGCTGCGCCTGCCCGCCTGACCGCTGCCCGGGCCGGCCTCCTGCCGCACCGGCCTCCTACCGAACCGGCCTCCTACCGAACCGATACGAAGCGACGCGGTCGCCGATACACGGCGGCCCAGGCCCCGATACGTCCTGCGGACACCCTTCGAAGTGCCCTGTCCCGCACCCGAAGAGGAGCCGCCCGTGACCGCCGACCCCCTTGCCCCGTACGCACCACGCCCCACTGCCGGGATCGCGGCCGCCACCACCGAGCTCTCGAAGGTCTACGGCAGCGGCGACACCCAGGTCGTCGCCCTCGACCGGGTCAGCATCGGCTTCCGTGAGGGCGAGTTCACCGCGATCATGGGCCCGTCCGGCTGCGGGAAGTCCACCCTGATGCACTGTGCCGCCGGGCTCGACGCGCCGAGCTCGGGCTCCGTGCGCATCGGCACCACCGAGCTGAGCACGCTGGGCGACCGGCAGCTCACCCAGCTGCGCCGCGACCGGATCGGCTTCATCTTCCAGGCGTTCAACCTGCTGCCGACGCTGACCGCCCTGGAGAACATCACGCTGCCGCTGACCATCGCGGGGCGCCGCCCCGACCGGGAGTGGCTGGAGCGCGTGGTCGCCATGGTCGGCCTCTCCGAGCGCCTCGGCCACCGGCCCGCGCAGCTCTCCGGCGGGCAGCAGCAGCGCGTCGCGGTGGCCCGCGCCCTGGCGTCGCGGCCCGCGATCGTCTTCGGCGACGAACCCACCGGCAATCTCGACTCGCGGGCCGGCAGCGAGGTCCTCGGGTTCCTGCGCGCATCGGTGCGGGACCTCGGCCAGACCGTGGTGATGGTCACCCACGACCCGGTCGCGGCGGCCTACGCGGACCGTGTGGTGTTCCTGGCGGACGGCCGGATCGTGGACGAGACCCGTGAACCGACGGCGGACTCGGTCCTCGACCGCATGAAGCGCCTCGACCCCAGGGCCCGGTGAACAGAGCCATGTTCCGCACCGCCCTGCGCAACCTCCTCGCGCACAAGGCCCGTCAGGCGATGACCGCCCTCGCCGTCTGTCTGGGCGTCGCCTTCGCCTCCGGCACCCTGGTCTTCGCCGACTCCACCGCCGCGGCCCAGTGCGCCGCCGCCTCCAGGAACTTCGCCGACATCGCGGTCAGCGTGACCGCGAAGGACGCCCCGTCAGGGCCGCCCGCCGACGCACGGAACGGCGTGCTCGACGACATGCTCGTACGGAAACTCGCCGCCGTGCCCGGTGTCGCCGCCGTACGTCCCTCGGCCGAAGGCTCGGCCGCCCTGAACGCATCGGACGGCACCCCGCTGCGGGTCAGGGCGGGCGCGAACCCCGCCGGGTCCTACGTGCCGGGCAAGGACGGCAAGGACAGCCGCTACCCGCTCGCCAAGGGCCACGCCCCGAGGAACAGCGGCGAAGTCGCCGTCGACAGCGGCACCGCATCGGCCGGCCGCCTCCGCATCGGCGACCCGGTCCGCCTCGCCACCGACGGTCCCGTCATGACCAAGCGTCTCGTCGGCATCGTCACCACCGACGACACCCGGGTGACCGCGGGCGGCACCCTCGCCCTGTTCGACCGGGCGACCGCCCAGAAGCTGTTCGCGTCCCCGGGCCACTACACCGGCATCGATCTGACCGCCGCACCCGGCACCGCACCCGCCGAACTCGCCCTCCGCGTCACCGAGATGCTCCCGGCCGACCGGGCCGAAGCCACCACCGGCACCGCACAGGCCGAGCAGCAGGCGATCCTCGTGTCCACGCTGACCAGGGGGTACGAGAAGCTGCCGATGGTGTTCGCGGGGGTGGCGCTCTTCATCGGTTCGTTCCTGATCGTCAACACCTTCACGATGCTCGTGGCGCGGCGCACCCGGGAGATCGCGCTGCTGCGGGCGATCGGTGCCTCGCGCCGACAGGTGGCGCGCTCCGTCCTCCTGGAGGCGGCCCTGGTCGGCCTCGTCGCGTCGGCGGCCGGTTTCCTGCTCGGCCTCGGCATCGCCGCCGTACTGCCCGAGGTCCTGAGCACCGGTGGGAACCCGCTGCCCCAGGGCCCCTTGGTGATCGGCCCGCGCTCCGTCGTGGCGGCGCTCGGTGTCGGCGTCGGCGTCACCGTGCTCGCCGCGTGGCTGCCCGCACGCAGGGCGGCGAAGGTCGCGCCCGTCGAGGCGCTGCGTACGGCCGAACAACCCCCGTCCTCCCCTCGGTCGCGGCTCCGCGGCATGCTGGGCGTCGTTCTCCTGGCGCTCGGCGCAGGCCGGCTGATCTCGCTCAGCGGCGCGCGGGACGCCTCGGAGGAGAACCTGCGGAGCGCGATGCTCGGTTGTGCCGTCCTCGTGGTCTCCCTGATCGTCCTTGCGCCGCTGCTCGCGGGCCCCGTGATCCGGCTCGTCGGACGCCTCACCGGCCGCTTCGGGGCCGCGGGCCGACTTGCCAGGGAGAACGCGCTGCGCGATCCCCGGCGCACCGCGGCCACCGCCGCCACGCTGCTGGTCAGCACCGCGCTGGTCACGGGGCTCGCCGTCATCGGCCACTCCAGTGGGCAGGCACTCGACCGGCAGGCCGCGGCCGGGCTCGGTGCCGACTACGTGATCGGCACGCGCTCCACCACGACCGGGATCGACCCCGGCGCGGTGCGCCGGGTGGCCGACACCTCCGGGGTGCGGACCGCGACCGCCGTCACGGACTCCAGCGTGTTCGTCGGTGGTGGTGTCAGGGAGATCTCCGGAGTCGACCCCGCCGCCGTGCACGACGTCATGAACCTCGACTTCGTCAGTGGCTCCGCCGAGGATCTCGGCCCCGGCCGGATCGCCGTCTCGCGCACGGTCGCTCAGGAGAACGGCGTGAGCACGGGCGACCGGCTCGACGCCGCGATCGGCCGGAGCAAGGAGCCCACCTCGTACACCGTCGTGGGCGTCTACCAGGACAACCCCGTCGCCCACGACGTGCTGGGCGCCCGCGCCGACGTACAGCGGGACAGCTTCCTGCGCGGCTCCGTCCAGCGCGTCCTCGTCCGCACCGACGACGGCGTGACCTCGCAGGGCATCGAGGATCAGCTGCGCACCGCCGTGGGCGACAGCCCGCTGCTCACGGTGCGGGACCGGGAGCGGCTCGTCGACGAGGCGGCGGGCACCATGGGCGACCTGCTGACGGTGATGTACGGGATGCTCGCCATCGGCGCCGTGATCGGCGCGCTCGGCATCGTGAACACGTTGGCCATGTCGGTCGCCGAACGCACCCGTGAGATCGGCGCGCTGCGCGCCATCGGCATGGACCGTGCGGACGTACGGCGGATGATCAGGATCGAAGCGGTGGGCGTCGCGGCGTTCGGCACCCTCCTCGGCCTTGCGGGCGGCCTGTTCGGCGCCTGGGCGGTCGGCTCGCTGGCCAGCGGCGCGATCGAGCAGTACTCCCTGGTGCTTCCCTGGGACACGCTGCTCCTGATGTGCCTGTCCTCCCTGGTGATCGGCGCGGTCGCGGCGGTGGTCCCGGCCCGCAGGGCGGCGGGCCTGAGTCCCCTGGAGGCCGCCAAGGAGGCATGACGCACGGTCAGTTCCGCACCCGCCCCGTGCTCTCCCGCTCGATGAGCCGCGGCAACGGCACCTGCACCGTCGCCCCGGGCCCGTCGTCGAGCAGGGCGAGCAGCTCACGGGCCGCGGCCCTGCCGAAGGCCACCGTGTCCCGGGAGAGCGCGGTCAGCCACGGGTGGACCATGCGGCACAGCGCCGAGTCCTCCCAGGCGACGACGGAGAGGTCGTCGGGGACCGTGAAGCCGAGGGAAGTCGCGGCGGCGACCCCGGCGACGGCCATCACGTCGTTGTCGTAGACGAGGGCCGTCGGCGGCTCGGCGGATTCAAGGACCCGCCGGGTCGCCGCGGCGCCCTCCGCGTCGGAGTAGTCCGTCGTCACCGAACGCACCCCGGACAGGCCGCGGCCCGCCGCCTCGGCGTGCAGGGTGCGGATGCGCCGCTCGGTGTGCGCGAGCCCTTCGAGGCCCGCGACGTGCACGATGCGGCGGTGGCCGAGTGCGTACAGATGACCCACGACCGACGCCATCGCGCCCGCGTCGTCCGCCCACACCGTCGAGAGCCCCGGATGCCCGGCCTCCGGGTCGGGCACACCGCCCGTCACGACCGCGGGAAGACCCAGCTCGTCGAGGAGTCCGGGACGGGGGTCGTCGGTGCGCGGATCGACGACGAGCACGCCGTCCACGCGGTGCTCCGCCCACCAGCGGCGGTAGACCGCGCACTCGGCGGCCACGTCCTCGACGACCTGGAAGAGCAGCCCCAAGTGCCGCTCCGCGAGGACCTCCTGGATGCCCGAGATCAGCTGCAGGAAGAACGAGTCGACGCCCAGCGTCGCCGCCGGGCGCGCCACCACGAGGCCCACCGTCGCCGAACCCTCGCCGGACAGGGCGCGCGCCGCCGTGCTCGGCCGCCAGCCGAGCTGCTCCGCGACCCTGCGCACCCGGTCGCGGGTGAGGTCGGAGACCCCGGGCCGGTCGTTGAGCGCGAAGGAGACCGCGCTCTCGGAGACCCCGGCGCGGCGCGCGATGTCCTTCATGGTCGGCCGGCGTGCCGGTGACCGCTTGCCTTGCACCCGTTGCCCCTTTCCCGACGCCGGCGTGCTCGTGACGCCCCGCGTACTAATGCGCTTGAGCGGTCCGACCCTAAAGCGCATTAGTGGTTCGCCGCAAGACTCTCAACACACCCTTCTGACCTGGTGAGTTGTCGACCCGATCGCGTGATCTCCGATATCTGGACACCGATCCGGCGGCCGGAATCCATTGACAATTATCGGCAGTTGGATGCAGGGTCTGCCTCGGCGAGGACTGCCCGGCTCGGACGGCCGCAGTCACCGCCGTCTCACGCTGGGCCGAGCAAAGGAGCCGTTTCACCGTGCGTATCTCCCGTATCCCCCGCAGAGCGGTCGCCGCGGGCGCCGTCCTTGCCGTCCTGCTGCCACTGAGTGCCTGTGGTGACGGGGACGATGGCGGCTCCACGGACGCGTCGGGGAAGATCGAAGGCAAGATCACCTTCCAGACCTGGAACCTGAAGGCCAACTTCAAGCCCTACTTCGAGGGCCTCGTCGACGAGTTCGAGGAGAAGTACCCGGGCACGAAGGTGCACTGGGTCGACCAGCCCGGCGAGGGCTACGCCGACAAGATCAGCGCCGATGCCGCCGCCGGCACGCTCCCCGACGTCGTGAACGTCTCGCCCGACCTGGTCGCCCCGCTCGCCAAGGCGGGCCTCGCCATGGACCTGGGCAAGGCGGCGGGGAAGTACGAGAAGGAGTACCTGCCCGGGGCCTGGAAGAGCCACCAGATACCGGGGATGGACGGGACGTACGCCTTCCCCTGGTATCTGAACACCGGGCCGCTCTTCTACAACAAGCGCCTCTTCAAGGACGCGGGCCTCGACGCGGACAAGCCCCCGAAGACGTACGACCAGCTCTTCGACGACGCCCGTGAACTGGCGGAGAAGAGCGACGGCAAGGTCGCCACGCTCGCCAACGTCCCCACCATCGAGGACTTCGGCCGCTACGGCGTACCGCTGATGAACAAGGAAGGCACCGGCTTCACCTTCAACGACGCCAAGGGCGTCGAACTCCTCACCAAGTACAAGAAGTTGTACGACGCCAAGGCGCTCGACGGGCAGGCGCTGACCGCGACCCCGGAGTCGACGGGCAAGAAGTTCCTCACCGAGGCCGTGGCGATGAACCCGGGCAGCGCGCTCGACCTGGAGAAGTTCAAGAAGGACGCGCCGACGCTCTACAAGAACATCGGCATCACCCCGCAGATCAGCAGCACCGGCAAGGACAACATGTATGTGATGGGCGTGATGGTGAACGCCCGCACCAAGCAGACCCCGGCCGCCGTCGCCTTCGCGCACTTCGTCACCGACGCCCAGCACCAGATGGAGTTCGCCAAGAAGGTCGCGATCTTCCCCAGCACCCAGGGATCCCTGGACGACCCGTACTTCACCCAGCAGGACGGCAAGGAGGAGACCCGGGTCCGCGTCGCCGCCGCCAAGTCCATCAAGACCGCGGTGAACTACACGCCCGTGCTCTTCAGCGAGCAGATGAAGGTAGAGCTGCGCAACGCCGTCGCCCGTGCGCTGCAGGGCAAGGAGAGCCCCGAGGAAGCGCTCGACAACGCTGTCAAGAACTGTGACCGGCTGCTGAAGCAGAGCTGAGCGCGGGCGCCGTGCCGAGCCATGACCAGGGAACGCCAGCCATGAAGAGTCCCACCGCCGCCAAGGCGACATCGTCCGACATCAGCACCGCGGGCCCCGCCCTGAAGGATCTGCCCGGCGCCCACCGCGGTGCGCGAGGCACCCGCATCCGGCGTCAACTGCCCACGAGCCCCTGGCTGTTCGCCGCCCCCGGGCTCGCCGTCGTCGCCGTCTTCATCCTCTATCCGTTCATCAGCACGCTCAACAACGCCTTCACGGACAAGCGGACGCTGATCCCCGGCGAGTACGTGGGCCTCGCCAATTTCCGTGAGCTGCTGCACGACGACATGTTCTGGATCGGCCTTCGCAACAGCACGCTGTACGTCATCGTGGTCGTCCCCGCGCTGGTCCTGCTGCCCCTCCTGCTCGCGATGCTCGTCCAGAAGCACATCCCCGGCATCACCTTCTTCCGGTCCGCCTTCTACACCCCGGTCGTCGCCTCCATCGTCGTCGTCGGCCTGATCTGGGTGTGGATGCTCGACGAACGCGGCCTGGTCAACGCGGTGCTGGAGGCGGTCGGCGTCGGCAAGGTCGGCTTCCTCAGCGACCAGTGGCTGCTCCTGTTCAGCGCCATGGCCGTCACGGTCTGGAAGGGCCTCGGCTACTACATGATCATTTACCTCGCGGCGCTCGCCAACGTGCCGCGCGAACTCCACGAGGCGGCCGCGGTCGACGGCGCGGGGGCGGTACGCCGCTTCCTCTCCGTCACCGTGCCCGCCGTGCGCTCCACCATGGTCCTGGTCGGCGCGCTCTCCTCGGTCGCCGCGTTCAAGGTGTTCTCCGAGGTCTATCTGATGGCGGGCCCCACCGGCGGCCCCGCGGGCGAGGACACCACGCTCGTGATGCTGGTGCAGCGCGTCGGCACCGGCCTCACCGGCCGGGTCGGCTACGCATCGGCGATCTCCGTCGTCGTCTTCGTCGTCACCGTCGCGCTGATGCTGCTCGTGCTGCGGGCGGACCGGAAGGAGGACGCGTGAGCCTCACCAAGAGCGATGCCCGTCCCGAGGCTGTCGCGCGCCCGAAGCCCCGCCGCGCCCGGTTCACCGACGAGAACGGCCGCCGGATGCCCGTGTGGGAGATCGTCCTGCGCTACGGACTCCTGCTCGCCGTACTGGCGTTGATGATCGGCCCGTTCCTGTGGCAGCTGTCCACGTCCCTGAAGGGCCCGCACGAGAACATCTTCAGCTCCCCGCCGAAGTTCCTGCCCTCCGACCCGACCCTCCACAACTACGAGCGGGTCGCCGACACCATCCCCGTCTGGGACTACGCGCTCAACTCCCTGAAGGTGGCCACCGCCAACGTCGTCACCAACTGCGTGGGCGCGACGCTCGCCGGATACGCCCTGGCCCGGCTGCGCTACCGCGGCCGCAAGGCGGCCACGATCGTCTTCATCCTGGCCATGCTGGTGCCCGTCGAGGGCATCATCATCGCCCAGTTCACCACCATGCGTGAGCTCGGCCTCAACAACACCCTCATCGGTGTCCTGCTGCCGGGCTGCGTCTCCGCGCTCAACGTCCTGCTGATGCGCAACGCCTTCCTGAACGTGCCCTACGAGATCGAGGAAGCCGCGTTCGTCGACGGCGCGAACGTCTGGCAGCGGTTCCTGCGCATCGCCCTTCCCGCGGTCAAGGGCACCCTCGCGGTCGTCGCGATCTTCGCCTTCATGGGCGCCTGGGACGACTTCCTGTGGCCCCTGATCGTGCTCAGCGACCCGGACCGCTTCACGCTGACCATCGGCCTGAACTATCTGCACGGCACCTTCGCCAACGACGAGCGGCTCGTCGCCGCGGGCACGGTGATCGCCGTGCTGCCGCTGATCGTCCTCTTCGCCTGCCTCCAGCGGTACTTCTTCCGCGGTGTCGGCGAGGGCGCGGTCAAGGGCTGAGCGGCGCGCTCCTCGCACCCCCAGAACCAGAACCAGGATCCGCATGCCTACTGATGTGCGCTTCGGCGCCAACTACACGCCAAGCCAAGGGTGGTTCCACCACTGGCTCGACTTCGACATCGACGCGGTGCGGACCGACCTCGACGGGCTCGCCGCACTCGGCCTCGACCACATCCGGGTCTTCCCGATCTGGCCGTACTTCCAGCCCAACCGCACCCTGATCCGCCCGCGCGCCGTCGAGCAGCTGGTCGCGCTCGCCGACGCCGCCGCCGAACGCGGACTCGACGTCAACGTCGACGGTCTGCAGGGACACCTGTCCAGCTTCGACTTCCTGCCCGCGTGGACGCAGACCTGGCACCGGCGGAACATCTTCACCGACCCCGACGTGGTGGCCGGGCAGACGGCGTACCTGCGCACCCTGGCCGCGGCCCTCGCCGACCGGCCCAACTTCATCGGCATGACCATCGGCAACGAGATCAACCAGTTCTCCGCGGGCCCGCACCCCGACCCCGACCGCATCACCCCGGAGCAGGCGGACGCCTGGCTGCGCACCGTCCTCGCCGCCTGCGAGGAGGGCGCCCCCGGCAAGCTCCACCTGCACGCCGAGTACGACGCCGCCTGGTACCAGGACGACCAGCCCTTCACCCCGGCACAGGCCGCACGCCTCGGCGGCGCGACCGCCGTGCACTCCTGGGTGTTCAACGGCACGGCCCAGCGGCACGGGCGCACCTCCGCGGCGACCCGCGGGCACGCGGCGTACATGATCGAGCTCTCCAAGGCCTGGGCACTCGACCCCCGCCGCCCCGTCTGGCTCCAGGAAGTCGGCGCGCCCGCACCGCTCATCCCCGCCGAGCACGCCGCGGAGTTCACCGAGGACACGATCGCCGCCGCGCTCGACTGCCAGGACGTGTGGGGCGTGACGTGGTGGTGCTCCCACGACGTCTCGCGCGACCTCGCGGATTTTCCCGAACTGGAGTACAGCCTCGGCCTGTTGACCAATGACGGCAAGGTCAAGCCCGCGGGGGCGACGGTCGCTCGCCTCGCGGAGGAGTGGCGGGGAAGGCCCTGCGCACCCGCGCCGCGGACGACCGCGCTGGTCGTGGACGGGGCGGATGCGCGGCGCTCCGAGTGCGGGCCCGGGGGAGCGGTCTTCGAGGCGTACGCGCGGCTCGTGGCGGACGGGGTGCGCCCCGCGGTGGTCCTCGCCGGACGGGCGGGGGACGTGGAGCATCTCGCCGCGCGGGGCATCACGGAGGTCGTGCGGCCGGGGGAGGTCGGCTAGGCAGAGACACTTCCGCTTCCCCCATCCCGCCCCTTCCCGAAACTGGGGCTCCGCCCCAGACCCCGCTCCTCAAACGCCGGAGGGGCTGAATTTTCAGCCCGTCCGGCGTCTGAGGACGAACTCGGCGGAGCCGGAAGTCTCGGAAAGGGGCGGGATGGGGGAAAGAGAACCAGCCCCACCCCCGCCCTCACCGACCCGCACTGAAGACCCCCTGGGAGACCCCTCATGCATGACGACCGCAGCCTCGTCGAAGCCCGTCTCAAGCGCGTACTGGACGAGCGGATCAGGCCCGCCGTGTACCCCGCCTCCGTGCCGCTCGACGTCGCCGTGTGGAACGCCCCTGACGAACCCGTCCCGGTGGCCGACGGAATCGCCGCCGACCCCTCCCCGACCGCCGTCGGGGAGAAGTGGGGTGCGCCCTGGGGCACCAGCTGGTTCCGCGTGACGGGGACCGTGCCGAAGGAGTGGGCGGGGAGGACCGTCGAGGCGATTCTCGATCTCGGCTTCGACGAGAACATGCCCGGCTTCCAGTGCGAGGGCCTCGTCTACCGCCCCGACGGCACCCCGGTGAAGGGCCTGAACCCGCGCAACCAGTGGGTGCGGATAGCGGCCCCGGCGGAGGGCGGCGAGGAGGTGCGGCTGCATGTGGAGGCCGCGTCCAACCCGGTCATCCTCGACTACCACCCTTTCCTGCCCACGCAGTTGGGCGACAAGGAGACCGCGGGCAGCGAGCCGCAGTACCGGCTGGAGCGGATGGATCTCGCCGTCTTCGACGAGACGGTGTGGCAGCTCGTCATCGACCTCGAAGTGCTCGGCGAGCTGATGGCGGAGCTGCCCGTGGACTCCGGGCGGCGATACGACATCGTGCGCGCGGTCGGCCGCGCGCTCGACGCCGTCGACCTGCAGGACGTGAACGGCTCGGCGGCCGCCGCGAGGGCGGAGCTGGAAGGGGTGCTCAGTACCCCCGCCGAGCCCTCCGCGCACCGCATCAGCGCGGTCGGCCACGCGCACATCGACTCCGCGTGGCTGTGGCCGCTGCGGGAGACGGTGCGGAAGGTGGCGCGTACGACCTCCAACATGACCGCGCTGATCGAGGACGAGCCGGACTTCGTGTTCGCCATGTCGCAGGCGCAGCAGTGGGCGTGGGTCAAGGAGCACCGCCCCGAGGTGTGGGCGAAGGTCAAGAAGGCGGTCGCGGAAGGGCGGTTCGTGCCCGCGGGCGGCATGTGGGTCGAGTCGGACACGAACATGCCGGGTTCGGAGGCGATGGCCCGTCAGTTCGTGCACGGCAAGCGGTTCTTCCTCGACGAGTTCGGCGTGGAGAACGACGAGGCGTGGCTGCCCGACACCTTCGGCTTCGCCGCGGGCCTGCCGCAGATCATCAAGGCGGCGGGCGCCAAGTGGCTGCTCACGCAGAAGATCTCGTGGTCCCAGACCAACCGCTTCCCGCACCACACCTTCAACTGGGAGGGCATCGACGGGACGCGCATCTTCACGCACTTCCCGCCCGTCGACACGTACAACTGCTCCATGAAGGGCAGCGAGATCGCCCACGCGGCGAAGAACTTCAAGGACAAGGGCGTCGCCCGGCACTCCCTCGCGCCCACCGGCTGGGGCGACGGGGGCGGCGGCACCACCCGCGAGATGATCGCGAAGGCCGCGCGCCTGAAGGACCTCGAAGGCTCGGCGACCGTCCGCTGGGAGACGCCGGAGCAGTTCTTCGAGAAGGCCGAGGCCGAGTACCCGAATCCGCCGGTCTGGGTCGGCGAGCTCTATCTGGAGCTGCACCGCGCCACGCTCACCAGCCAGGCGGGCACCAAGCAGGGCAACCGGCGCAGCGAGCATCTGCTGCGCGAGGCGGAGCTGTGGGCCGCGACGGCCGCCGTGCGCAGCGCCGAATTCGCGTACCCCTACGAGCAGTTGGACCGGATCTGGAAGACGGTCCTCCTCCACCAGTTCCACGACATCCTGCCGGGCTCGTCGATCGCCTGGGTGCACCGCGAGGCCCGCGCGACCTACGCGGCGCTGGCCCAGGAGCTGACCGGGATCATCGACAAGGCACAGCGCGCCCTGGCCGGTGAGGGCACGGGCGCGCTCGTCTTCAACTCCACGCCGCACACCCGCGAGGGCGTGCCCGCGGGCGGGGCGGCGGCCGCGTCCGTCGAGGGCCAGTCCGCGATCGCCGCGCGTGCCGACGGCGGCTTCGTCCTCGACAACGGCCTGCTGCGGGTGGAGATCGACGCGCGCGGCCTGGTCGTATCGGCGTACGACCTGGTGGCCGACCGCGAGACGGTCGCGCCGGGCCGGGCGGCGAACCTGCCGCAGCTGCACGCCGACTTCCCGAACATGTGGGACGCGTGGGACGTCGACGAGTTCTACCGCAACACCGTCACCGATCTCGCCGACGCGGACGAGGTCGCGCCGGGCGACGGCGCATCGGTCCGTGTCGTACGCACCTTCGGCGCCTCGCGCCTGACCCAGGTGCTCTCCCTGGAGCCCGGCGCCCAGCGGCTCGACATCGACACCGAGGTCGACTGGCACGAGACGGAGAAGTTCCTGAAGCTGGCGTTCCCACTGGACATCCACGCCGAGCGGTACGCGTCCGAGACCCAGTTCGGCCACTTCTACCGCGCCACGCACACCAACACGAGCTGGGAGGCCGCCAAGTTCGAGGCGTGCAACCACCGCTTCGTGCACCTGGAGGAGCCGGGCTGGGGCGTCGCCCTGGTCAATGACTCGACGTACGGCCATGACGTGACCCGCACGGTCCGCGCCGAGGACTCCGGCACGACCACCACGGTCCGCGTCTCCCTGCTGCGCGCCCCGCGCTTCCCCGACCCCGAGACCGACCAGGGCGTGCACCGCTTCCGGCACGCCCTGGTGCCGGGCGCGGCGATCGGCGACGCGGTGCGCGAGGGCTACCGCATCAACCTGCCGGAGCGCCGGGTGACCGGCGGCTCGGCGGTCGCGCCGCTGGTCACCGTCGACAACGACGCCGTGGTCGTCACGGCGGTCAAGCTCGCCGACGACGGCAGCGGCGATGTGGTCGTCCGCTTCCACGAGTCGCGCGGCGGGCGCGCGAAGGCCACGCTGACGGCGGGCTTCGCGGTGGGCTCGCTCGCGGTGACCGACCTCCTGGAACGCCCACTGGCCGACGCCGCGACGCCGGAACTCGCGGACGGCGCGGTGGCGTTGACGCTGCGGCCGTTCGAGCTGGTGACGCTGCGGTTCAGCCGCGGCTGAGGCGGGGCCGAACTGACCTTGAGTGCGGGGCACTTGTGCCCCGCCCTTGGGGGTCTAAGCGGCCTTGTGGAAGTTCGCTGCGGTTCGGGTGCGCCCCCGAAGGGGCGCGGGGAACTGCGCGACCAGCCACGGCGCACCCGCAGATGTGGACCGCATTTCCCGCGGAGCGCTTAGCGGCCTTGGAGGGCCCAGTCGCGGGCGGCCGCGAGGCGGCGTTCGAGCTCGTCGGGCGACGTGAGTCGGCCGCTGCGGGTCTGTACCTGACCCGTCTCCACGGTCGCGAGGTCCTCCTCGAATTCCCCGGTGTCCCACAGGACCAGCTGGGCCATGAAGCTCTCGCCGTCGAGGACCCAGCTCACCGACCGCGGGGCGCGCCCGGCAAGAGAGAACTCGACCTCCGAAACCGCTGTCAAGTCGGTCCCGTCGCCGACCTCTTGACGTATCCACTCCTGGGCCCGTTCCAGCAGTGCGGCGCCTGGGGACATCTCCACCCTCACGATTTCGCGGGCCCCGCCGGACATCACTCCGACGGGGCCCCGGCACAACCTATCCGCACGAAGGCGTGGCGCTCGCTGGGATTGCGTACGCGGCCGCAAGGCTCTTGTCGAAGATGACGAGCAGGCCATCAGGCATGTACGTGAATCCCTCGCCATCGGCCTCGCCGAGTGCGACTACGAGACTCGAATCGTCGGCGAACCTGAAGTGGTAGGACCAAGGCATCTCAGGGCATCCCTCGTTGGGAATGTGCCAAGCGATGTCGATGCTCACGATCGGCACACCCAGGAGCCGCTCCCAATCGGCGTGGTCGGTCACATCGACGGGATCTCCGGGAAGGGCTTCGCTCGCTTCTCCAGGACTCCTGAACGCAATCGCCATGCCTTCGTTGAGGCCATCCATCGCCCAGGACAGAACCAGCGTGGCCCCGCTCTCCAGGCCCAGCTCAACTGCCATGTCGACTTCGTGGGCACGGTCTTGCCTATGCCCTTCGGGCCAGCCCTGCCCCTGCATCGCCACGTAGCGAACCGTTCTCACGGCCTCGCCCGCGACGGTCTTCCTGAGTTCGGCGAGCTCGGCGCCGTTGTGGGCCTGGGCGGCCCACGGGTTGATCACCAACATGTCTAATACCGCCCGAAGTACTGGAACTGGCCATTGGCGTCGAAGGTTGCCCCGATCCCGCGTCCACCGGCCGGGTCCGGCATGATGTACCGCGTCCCGCCGGGGAAGTTGCCCGTGGTGACGGGTGACGTGGTCGTCTTCGGGTTGGTCAGAATGTCGTCCAACAATTCCTGACCCGCGGATTTCAGCTGCTTTCCCGGAACCTTGGGAAGATCCCCACGGTTCATATGCTTCTGATATTCGCGTGCCGCATGCGTCGTCTTCCCCTTGGCCGGACGCGTTCCGCTCTTCGAGAGAGCATCAAAATCGGGGCATCCGCCGGAATTATGAACCAGGACCGGTGTGGACCCGGCCAGGACATAGTACGTGTGCAGATCGGCGACCGTCAGGTTGTAGACGCGCTGCTGGGGTGCGGTCCAGGTGTCGGTGGCGGTGATCTGCGGCGTGGTCCCGTCGTCGCCACGGAGACGCATCCCGGGCTTGAGCTGCGCGGCCTCGGTCCAAGCGCCGCTGCCGTCCGTGGTCCAGAAGGGATGTTTGTCCGTGGCGACCACCCTGCCGCCCGAACTGCCGACCGTGATGCCTACGAGGTCCTTCTTGCCCTCGCCGACGATGGTCGCCCGGACAGGCTTGGCCTCGGTCCGGCCGGAGAGCGGGTCGGTGGCGAGCACCTGGTCACCGGTTCGAATGTCCTCAACCGCTTTGGTCCGGTGATTGGCCGTCAGAACGCGCGTGCCGGGCACGAAGCTGTTCTTCTTGCAGGGCTTCTGGCCCCTCTTCAGCCACTTCACCTTGAGGGCGTTGAGCGCGAGGCCCTTGAGGCACTTCACGGACTTCGTACGGGCACAGGCCTCGATCTCGTCCAGGCCGATGTACCAGGCGATCATCCGGTCCAGGGTGGTGCTCCTGACGCAGCCCATTCCGCCGGCGCCGTCGCCACCGCACACCAGGATGATTTCGCCGGGCTTGAGATCCTTGAGGTCTCCGTCTCCGAAGATTCCGCGCCGGTACTTGGAGAACCGCTTTTCCAGGGTTGCGCGGAGTTCGTCGTCCGACATCGGCTTGCTGGCTTCGCGGATCTCCTTCTTCATCTGGTCCTGCAGTTCGGCGACCAGCTTGTCCGATGCCGTGACCAGTGCCTCAGTCTCTGCCTTGGCCGCCGCGACAGAGTCTTGGTCGGCGGCTTCGGCGGAGAGCCCTGCCTGGTACGCGGACATATTCGCTTGAGCGGAGTAGCCGTAGGCGCGCGCCGCGGAGCGTTGGGCCTGCTGTGCGGAGCGGTCCGCTGCCCGAGCGTCCTGCTGGGCGGACGCGGCGGCACCGCGAGCCGTCTTGGCGGACTTGGCAGCCTGTACGGCGGACTTCTCCGCCCGGTCGGCGGCCTTGTCGGCGCGCTGGGAGTCCTTGGCCGCCTGCTCCGCGGACGTCTTGGCCGCGTTGGCCCACTTGACGGCTTCCTTCGCCTTGCCGCGGGCGTGTGCGGCGGCCTTCTGGGCCTCGGCGGCGTCCTTGTGCGCGAGCGCCGCCGACTTGTCGGCGCCCGCCAGGAGCGCGTCGATCTCGGCGATGTGCGCGGCGGCGTTGCCGTCGCGCTGCCGTGCTTTGTACTGCCCGTACTCGAGGAAGGACCGCAGCCCGGACGCCGGGCCGGACAGAGCCGCCTGCGTGGCCGCCTTCACTTCGGGTCCGCCCTTGGCCATGATCTGCGCGGCCGTGACGCGGTCGTCGGCTTCCTGGGCCTTGTACCGACCCGTTTCCAGGAACTCCTGGAGGTCGGCCGAGGTGCCGTCAAGTGCCTTGTTGGCAGCCTCCTTTACGCCCGGTCCGCCCTTGGACATGAGCTGCGCGACCGCGACCCGGTCGTCGGATTCCTTGCCCGGGTAGTCGCGGGTCCGCAGGAACTCCCTGACCTTGCCGATCGGCCGGCCGAGCGCGGCCACGGCAGCCTGCTGCTGGGCGGGCTTGTCGGAGGTGGCGGCGATGTGGGCCACGCTGGCGCGGTCGTCCTGCTCCAGTGCGAGACCCAGCCGGGTGTCCACGAACTCGACGACGCCGTCGTCGGTTCCTGTCAGCGCGGCCTCGGCTGTGGCGCGTACCCAGGTCCCACCGGTGGCGAGGAGGCTGACCGCCAGCTGCTTGCCCTTGGCCACCTTGACCTTGGGGTCCGTCGCCGCGGCGGCGTCCTTCCAGAGCGTCCGCGTCTCGTCGTCGAGCTGCTGGATCCGTCCCGCTTCCCATTCGGCGACCGCGATCTGGGAGTCCTCGGCCTTCTTGGCCTCCTCGGCCGCGAGGATGTGCTCCTCTTCCTGCTCGGCGAGACGATCGTCGTCGACCTTGCGGGCCAGCGTCACCACGGACTTGGCGCTGTCGACGGCCTTCTGTGTGTCGTCGGCGGCCTTGGTGGCGGCGTTCGCCGCATCGCCGGACGCCTTGGCGGCGTCCACCGCCTTGCCCGCTTCGGCGGCGGCCTTGTCCGCGGCCTTGGCCGCTGCCCTGGCGTGCTTCGCGGCCTCCCGTGCGGCGTCCCGCGAGCGGCGTGCGGCCGCTCCTGCCTGGTTGGCATTGGTCTGGGCGGCGTTGGCCGCCCGGGTGGCCTGGCCTGCGAGCCGCTTCGCCTGGGCCGCCGCGGCCTTCGCCTCGTTGGCCTTGCCGCCTGCCTGGCCCGCCCATTGGCCGGCCTCGACGGCCGCGGCCGCGGCGGCGGCCGCGTTGGCACCGGAGCGGGCTGCCGCACCGGCCGCCGCGGCGGCCTGGTCGGAGGCGATGCTGGCCTGATCGGCCGCGTCGGCCGCCTTCTCGGCGCCCTTCGCGACGTCCCGTGCCTTCTCCGCGGCCTTGCGTGCCGCCTTGGCCCGGGAGGCGTCGGTGGCCGCGGCCGCGGCGGCGGACTGTGCCGCTGAGGCCGCGCCGCCGGCCCGGCTGGCCGCGTAGGCCGCCTGCGCCGCGGCACCGGCCGCCATGCGGGCCGCCTTGTTGGCCGCCGCGGCGGCCGAGACCGCCGTGCGCGCCGACTGGGCCGCCCGGTTGGCCGCGCCCGCGGCGTCGCGTGCCGCCGCCGATGCCTTGTTGGCCGAGTGGGCGGTCTTCTTGGCCTCGGCGGCGGCGGTCTGCGCGGCCTTCTTGGCCCGGGCCGTGGCCTTCTCCGCCTTGGCGGACTCCTCCTTGGCCTCCTGGGTCAGCTTCTTGGCCCGCTTCTGGGCGTGGTCGGCGAGGTCGGCCAACTGGGAGACGGTGAGGACTTCCTGGTCGCGTGCGGACGCGACCTGCCAGCCGTCGTCGAGGAAGTCCTGGATGTCGTCGGCGGTGCCGTCCAGGGCCTGCTGGGCAGCCTTCTTCACATTCGGGCCGCCCGCGGTCATCAACTGCGAGACCTGGACTCGGTTGTCGTCCTCGTGCGGCTTGATCTGCCCCTGGTTGATGAACTTGAGCCAGTCGTCGGGCGTCCCGTCAAGCACCTTGTTGGCGGCGTCCTTGACGCCGGGACCGCCTGCGGCCATGATCTGCGCGACCTCGACGCGCAGGTCATGCTCCTGCACGGTCGGCAGCTGCTCGGCCATGAAGGCTTCGACGTCGTCGTCCGAGCCCAGCAGGGCGGCCTCCGCGGCCTGCCTGACTCCTGGTCCTCCTTCCGCCCATGCCGCCAGGACGTCGGATCTGTCGTACTTCAGCTGTGATTCGTCGGCGGCCGCGGCAGGACTGATGTCCATGCCGGCGACCAGCGTCAGGGCCGCGAGCGTGGTCACTGAGCCACGCCAGACCGGCGAGAATCTTGACCTGATGGCCAACTGCTTTCTCCTTTACCGCATTGATGGGCCGGACTTCCGTCACGTCCGGCCGGGGGAATCGAGGAAGCCGAGCAACGTGGAGAGCCGTCGCTCAGGGCAGGGCTACGGCGCGCCTACTCCGCACACCGGGCTTCCTTCCAGCGAAGGAACTCGTCCGGGCGGTTGGTGATCATGCCGTCGACACCCCATGACGTCGCGGCCTGCCAGTCGACGTCGCGGTCGACCGTCCAGACGAACGTCTCGACACCGGCAGTCCTGAGCCGCTCCACCGCGTCGGGCCGGGCCGCGAGTCCCTTGAAGCTCACCGCGTAGGCGCTGAGGGAGAACGCGCGGGCCGTCGCCACGGGGTCCGCGTCGAGCTTGGACCGGAGCAGCGCGACCTTGAACTTGTGCGGCGACGCGGCCGCGTACCGCACCACGTTCTCGTCGAAGGACTGCACCATCGTGCGGTCGGCCATCCCGGCTTCGGCGACGAGATCCAGCGCGCGGGCGACGCTCGCGGACGTCTGCGGACCCTTGATCTCAAGGAGCATCCGGGAGGACCGGACCTTGGGCGACGCCAGCACCTGCTCCAGAGTGGGAACGCGCCCGCCGCCCTTGACGGTCAGCTTCGCTATCTCGCCCGCTGTGAGCTGCTCGATGCGTCCCGTGCCGTCGGTCATCCTGTCCACGGTCTCGTCGTGCATGATGACCGGCAGGCCGTCCTTGGTGAACTGGACATCGGTCTCCACCCACTCCGCACCGCGGTCGATGGCCGCTTCCAGCGAGGCGACCGTGTTCTCCGGGGCGAGCCTGGGTGCGCCGCGGTGCCCGACGGTGACCGTGCGGGAACAGA
The DNA here is from genome assembly GCF_042740435.1 of Streptomyces sp. NPDC059002. Lineage (NCBI taxonomy): Bacteria > Bacillati > Actinomycetota > Actinomycetes > Kitasatosporales > Streptomycetaceae > Streptomyces > Streptomyces sp. NPDC059002. Next base: position 135,027 of record NZ_JBHYJI010000020.1, read on the forward strand.
AGGCGGGAGCGCCTTCCGTGGAGACGCGGATGTCGTCGATGGTCCCTGCGGCGTTCTCCTGCCAGCCGCCCTTGTAGAGGAGCCGGCCGATCTGGAGTCCGCCGTGGGCGCGCCAGGGCGTCGTGAACTTCACCGACTGCTGGAGCTTGCCGTCGACGGACAGGGACAGTGACTGCTTGGCCGCGTCGTACGAACCCGTGAGATGGGTCCACGTCCTGCTCTGCGCCACGCTCTTGCTCGTCGCGCGGACGATCTTGGTGTCGTCCGAGTCGGTGGCGTGCCGGTTGAAGATCCACTTGTCGTAGTACTTGGAGTAGTAGAGCTGGAAGCCGCTGGCGTGGTCGCCCGCCTGGGACAGGAACGTGTAGTTGTTGTCCTTGTTGTCGAGCTTGACCCAGGCGGAGACGGTGAACGACTTGGTGGTGTCCACCACAGGATCGGCCGTCGCCGCGTACGCCGTCGTCCCGTTGAGGTGCAGCGCGGTGCCGGTCTTCCCCGCGACGCCCAACTTGGCGCCGCCACCGGCCATGGTCGCGACCGGGCCGGCGCCCTTGCCTCCGCCGACGCGTGCGCTGCCCGCCTTCTCATCCAGGGGGAAGGCGGCCAACTCCTGCATATGCGCCGGGACATGGCCTTTGCGGAGGGCGGTGACATCGGCCGCTGTCGCCGCCGACTGCGCGACCTGGATGTCGTCGACGGTCGCGGCGGAATTCTCCTGCCAGGTGCTCTTGTAGAGGAGCCGGCCGATCTGGAGTCCGCCGTGGGCGCGCCAGGGCGTCGTGAACTTCACCGACTGCTGGAGCTTGCCGTCGACGGACAGGGACAGTGACTGCTTGGCCGCGTCGTACGAACCCGTGAGGTGGGTCCACACACCTGCCTTGGCGGTGTCCTTGCTCAGGGTGCGGACGATCTTCGTGTCGTCGGTGTCGGTGGCGTGCCGGTTGAACAGCCACTTGTCGAAGTACTTCGAGTAGTAGAGCTGGAAGCCGCTGGCGTGGTCGCCCGCCTGGGAGAGGAAGGTGTGGTTGCGGTCCTTGTTGTCGAGCTTGACCCAGGCGGAGACGGTGAACGACTTGGTGGTGTCCACCACCGGTCCGGCCGTCGCCGCGTACGCCGTCGTCCCGTTGAGATGCAGGGCGGTGCCGGACTTGCCGGTGGCACCCAGCTTGGCGCCGCCGCCCAGCCTCGCGGCGAACTCCTTGGGGGTCCCTCCCGACACACGCCGCGCACCCGCGGCCTCGTCCAGCGGGAAGCTCGCCTTGTCGACGAGTGCGGTGTCCTCGACGGCTGCGGACCGCAGGTCGGTTGCGGACCGCGGATCGGTTGCCGCCACGGCGTGGGGAGCCGATGCCCACAGGGTCGCCGCCAGCATCGCGGTCAGGGGCAGCGTCAATCTGCCACGCGGATTCATTCTTGGTCCTCACTTGCAAAGCAATCAAGCGCACGAGAAGGGGGGGCATGTGCGCAGCACGAATCGAGGCCCGGCCCGGCGTGTGTCCGCCGGGCCGGACCCGGTGCAGAGGCGACTCAGCGCCTGCTAAGCGCTCCGCGGGAAGTACGGTTCACATCTGCGGGTGCGTCGTGGCTGGTCGTGCCCACGCGGCGGAGCCGCATATCGACACAGCCCCGCGCCCCTTCGGGGCGCACCCGAACCGCACCGGACTTCCACAAGGCCGCTTAGTTCTTGACGCGGATGCCGTCATTGACGAGCTCGTCGGCACCGACGGCCCGGTCCCAGACGCGGACGTTGTCGATGGCTGCGGCGGCGTGCTCCTGCCACGTGCTCTTGTAGAAGAGTCGGCCGATCTGGAGTCCGCCCTGGGTGCGCCACGGTGTGGTGAAGGCGGTGGCTTCCTGGGGCTTGCCGTTGATGAACAGCTCGATCTTCTTGGTGTTGCTGTTGTAGACGCCGGTGAGGTGGGTCCACACGCCTGCCTTGGCGGTGTCCTTGCTCATGGCGCGGACGATCTTCGTGTCGTCGGTGTCGGTGGCGTGGCGGTTGAAGGTCCACTTGTCGTAGTACTTGGAGTAGTACAGCTGGAACCCGCTGGCGTGGTCGCCCGCCTGGGACAAGAAGGTGTAGTTGTTGTCCTTGTTGTTCAGCTTGACCCAGGCCGACACCGTGAACGACTTGGTGGTGTCGACCACCGGACCTGCCGTTGCGGCGTACGCCGTGGAGCCGTCGAGCTGCAGGGCGTTGCCGATCTTTCCGGCCGCGCCCAACGTGGCGCCTTCCCCGGTCACGGTCGCGACCGAGCCCGCGGTGGTGCCGCCACTGACGCGTGCGCTGCCCGCCTTCTCGTCCAGGGCGAAGGAACCCAACGCCTGGAGGTGCGAGGGAAGTTCACCCTTCTGCAGGGCGGTGACGTCGGCCGGAGTCGCCACCGACTGGACGACTCGGACGTCGTCGATCGTGGCGGGGGCGTGCTCCTGCCAGGTGC